>CALMZY010000068.1 GCA_937870865.1 uncultured Lentisphaerota bacterium
TTGCCAAGGGACAACACATGCTGCGCCATCGCGCCCGGATCGAAGGCGGCGGGTCTCCCGACGACCGCCTCCGCGGGGGCGCAAGGATGACCGCTGTCGTTGCGCGCGAAGCCGCCGCTGTCGGGGTCCGGCTGCGTATACTCCGCGCAGCCCGAGGCCCAGCCGCGGAACACCACGCCGGTGGCGTGATGCAGGCCGCCGTACTCATCCGAGTACGGGCCCGCAAGCGCGGCGGCACAGAGACACGTCCCACCGGCCAGCGCCGCAAGCCTTGCTATGAATTCCGGTTTTGAAGCCATGTTCTGATTCCAACGATCAAACCCGCGAGACCCATCAGAGCCAGAGTTCCCGGCTCGGGAATGGCGTACAGGTCGGCGAGATCGAAGCCATAGGTCTGCGCCGTGCCGGAGTGACCCGGATCGGCCTGGTTCAAATACGCGACGTAGTTCGTGCCGCCGGACGAAAAGGTCGCCACCTTGTAGTTCGCGTTCGCGAGGGCGGGGGTGTACGAAAATTCCTGATCGAGCGACGGGTTATAGACCTTCAGGCCTTCCTGGTTCCAGCCGGCAGTCCAGATCCGGCCGAGCCCGTCCACCGCGATCGAGCCGACGTTGCCGCCGTCGCCGAAGTCGTGAACGAACTGACCGCTCGCGAGTGTCAGCGGCGCGCCGGTGATGGCCGCATCGAGCTGAAGAGGGGTGAACTTGTAGACGGAGCCGTCGTCGTTGTCGGCGACGTAGAGATTGCCCGATCCATCCAGCGTCATTCCCGCGCTGTAGAGGGAAACGCCGTCGAGGACGAGCTTGTTCGTCGCGCCGTCCAGGGTCATGTAGTAGATCGTGTTGGTCGGCTGGGTCCACGAGGCGCCGTTGACGAGGATGCTGCCGGCATCGAGCAAGGCGCCCTGGAAATTGTAGTTCGTTCCGACGTTGGAGAAGAGCGACGCCGTGTTGCCGGGGTTGAACGCGTACAGCTCGCTGTAGCCCGCGCCGCCGGCGCCGATCACGCCGAACGTTCCATCCCAGATCGCAATGAAGGACGGATCGATGAAGGACGGCTCCGTCGAGAACGGGGTGTAGAAGGAGCTGTTCCACGCGTCCTGAAGGTACAGGTTGCCGCATTCGCCGAAGACATAACGGCCATCGGGCAGATGGCCGAGGGCCGTACCTCCATAGGAATACGTGAGGTTCGGAAGGCTGTACTGCATCCAGGAAGCGAAGGCTCCGGAGGAACAAAGAAGGACCGCGGCACCTAACCACCAGCGACTGACGGAACGGATCATTTTTCCTTTCTGCTCCTTGCGCGGGAGCGAATGTTCGGGGGCTCTCGCGCAACACAGAAAGGCGGCAGCAAAAAGGCCTTCACCTTTCCCTGAAGAAATGTGAAGGCCGAAACGGCGACCTGCCTCATCTCTTCCATCGCGAAAGAGCCGGTGAGCTCGAGCAGGAAAACACGTCTTCTGGCTTACGGCTTTGAGCCTACTTCCTCGCCTTCCCATCCCCATTCGCTTGCGCGATCAGGACAGTGGCATTCGAGGGTTCGTAGCCGTTTACAGCGGCGCGACCGCGTCCGAATTGCACGGACTTCCGTGGGTCTTCCTGCAGACAAGTTCACTAACCAAAGAACTGTGGGCGAGAGTAGGAGTGCAAGGAGGCGATGTCAAATGCGGAAATTTCTTAACCACGAAACACGCGAAATACACGAAATGGGGAAGTGCATGCCTTTCGTGTCTTGCTCACGGGCACCCTCAGCGCCCTTTCTGCAGAAACGCCTCGATTTCGCTGAGCCGGCTCATCGCCACCAGGGCCGACGCCGTTTTCCTGCATTCCGTGATGTTCAGCTCGGCGATTCGTTTCTGCACCCTGGGAATTCGCATGGAATCCAGGCTCAGCACTCGAATTCCAATGCCCAGAAGAAATGGAATGATCCGTGTGTCCGTCGCCATGTCGCCGCAGATCGAAAGGTCCGTCGAGTGTTTTTCCGCCGCCGCCGCAATGCGTTTCAGCGAACGAAGAACTGCCGGGTGGTAGGGAACGTACAGGTCGGCGATCTGCTCATTCGTGCGATCCACGGCCAGGATGTACTGGATCAGGTCGTTGGTTCCGATGCACAGGAAATCGGCCTCCTGCGCGAGTTCGTCCGCGATTTCGACGGCTGAAGGCAATTCGATCATGACGCCCAGTTCCGCATCCGCGCAGAAGGCGATTCCTTCCGCGCGCAGGCTATTCGCGCATTCGGCCACAATGCTTCTTGCCTGCACGAAATCATCCACGGAGGCAACCAGCGGGAACATGATGCGGATGTGGCTGCCGGCTCCCGCGCGCAGCAGAGCGCGAAGCTGCTGGGTAAAAATATCCTTATGCCGCAGCGAGAAGCGGATGGCGCGCAAACCCAGGAAGGGGTTGGCTTCGTTGATGTTCGGGAAATACGAGAGCATTTTGTCGCCCCCGATGTCCAGGGTCCGGAAAACGACCTCCTTTCCGGCCATCTCCTCGACCAGCGTCCGGTAAATCCGGTACTGCTCCTCCTCGGAGGGAAAATCATTGCGCACAATGAACGGCAATTCGCTTCGGTACAGGCCGACGCCTTCCGCCTTCAGCCGCTTTGCAACTTTCAGGTCGCTCAGAAGGTTGATATTGGCCAGCAGGCGGACGCGCACGCCGTCGCGGGTCGCGGTGGCTGGCTGGACATCCGCTTCCAGTTCCTCCGCGCGGTGCCGCGCCTCCTTCAGGCTGTCGTACTTCTTTACGACTTCGGCCGCCGGGTTCACCATGACATTCCCCTGATCGCCGTCCATCAGGATCATCGTGTTTTCCGGGACATCCAGAATTCGTGGATCGCGTACAACAACCATCGGCAGCTGAAGCGACCGGGCAAGGATCGCGACGTGCGATGTGATCCCGCCGCCACCGCCCAGAACAAGGCCTGCCGCGCGCTGGACAACCAGTTTCACGATATCCGACGGGAGAAGGCTCCTGGCGATGACCACATGTCCTTCGTAATCGGCCGTGCCCATATCCTTTTCGAAGAGATTATGCAGAATCCGGTGGCCCAGATCCTTGACGTCCTGCGTCTTCTCGCGAAGCAGCGCGTTCGTGCTTGCCGCAAAGAGATTCACGTATTGGTTGACCACTTCGATGACCGCCGCAGCCGGCGTCAGGCCGGATTTGATGCGCCTCATCATCATGCCTGAGAACTCCGAGTCCTTGAGCATCAGGAGATGGGCGTTGAAGATCAGGGAGGCCACGTCCGCCATTCGCTCCGCCAGCTGGCGCTGCAGGTCCTCGAGCTGGTTTTCCGTTTTGGCCAGGGCCCGTTCGAAATCGGCCATACTGTGCGCGCTTTTGGCTTGGGAGAACTCATGAATATCGAGGTGGCCCATGATCGCCGCGCGCCCGTAGGCCAACCCACCCGATGCCACACCGCCCTTGACGAACTTCAGCTCTCCCTCCACGACAGGCGCCTTTCCGCCCGCGTACGCCGTCGTGCTGTGAAGGTTCATGAGCAGCTTGGCATTCTCGATGGTGCTCGCGAGCTGGGCGGCGATCGCGCGAAGAGCCTTTTCGTCATTCTCGCTGAAGTAGTTCGGCACCGGGTCCTGAACCGTGATCACACCTACGCGGGTCAAACCACGAACCAGCGGTGCGGCAAGAAAAGCGTTGTACTGTTCCTCCTGCAGACCCTGGATCAGCTTGAAGTGCGGGTTTTGACTGCCTTTGGCCTCCCGGATCGCCCGAAACTCCGCCAGGGCCTGCCCCACAATACCCTCTCCCAGTTTCAGCCGTGTCTTGCCTACGAAATCCGGATTCAGGCCCTGCGTTGCCCGCAGAACCACTTCCTGGGTTTCATCGTCAAAGAGATAAACGGAGCAAACCGCGGCCTTCATGTGATACGCGATAATGCTCACCACTTTCTGAAGGAAATCGGAAAGGCTCTGGGTTCGCTCGAACAAGCCCGCCAGCTCGCCGATATCGCAGATAAGGTCTACATTGTCTTTGCTCATCGCTGCATTTTTTCCAGTGTCTTCGGCGTCAGCACAAGTGTCAGCTCTCCCTTGCAGAGGCTGTTGATTTCCACCTCCACACAAGATGCCTTCTGTACATCAATTCGCAAGAAGCCATCCGCGACGACATTCCCAAGAATATGTGAAAAATCCGGTTCATGTCCCACAACCACAAGGAATTCTGTTTCTTTCTGCACTGTGGAAACAAGTTTGCGAAAGTCTTGGAACTCGCTTCCCGGATTCAGTAATTCCGTCTGAAGGGGCCCCGGCACGTGAAAACATTTGCAGAAAATCTCAGCCGTCTCCCGGGCCCGAAGCGCCTGGGAGGAAAACACGGTCATGGGTCCCTTGTATAAACGGGCCAGCGTTTCAAACATCCGCTTGGCGCTGTTCTTGCCGTCGTCCGTCAGGGGACGGTCCAAATCCGATCCGCCGAAACCCGCCTTATCGGCCGCCGTTGCATGTCGAATGAAAAGCACTTTCATTGGTCATCCCGTCCGCAGGGTATTATAGCGACATTTTGACCCGCGAATCAAATGCGGGTATGAGTAATTGACTTGGCGGCTTCAGCCAATAGAATACGACCCTGTTTGGAACAAATAGATTGCCCGATGGTGTAATGGTAGCACAACAGACTCTGGATCTGTTTGTCTAGGTTCAAGTCCTAGTCGGGCAGCCACTTGCCAGGCCAGCAGAAACACCCTTAGCTTGTCCGCATCGGCATCAGCACGTAGAGGAACGGCACATCCGATTTCACCACGCCCGGGCTGAGATCATCGGTCAGTTCGAGGAAGACCTCGTCTTTTGGCAGAGTCCGAAGTGGATCCATGAGAAACACCGGGTTAAACGCGATTGAAAACTGCTTCCCGGTGTACTTGATGTCCAAATCCTCGCGTGCGGAGCCCACTTCCTGGCTTGTTGCGCTGATTTCCAGCTTGTTCTTGCCGAAAGTCAGCTTCACCGAGTTCGATTTGTCATTTGCGATCAATGAAACACGCCGAAGAGCTGTGAGGAGACCTTCCCGTTCCACAGCGATTCGCTGTTCGCTTTGGGGCGGAATCACCTGACGGAAGTTCGGATACGTCCCCTCGATCAGCTTCGAAACGATAAGCATGTCATCGAACTCGAAAGCCACCTGGTTCTCCGTGGCCTGAATCTTGACGGTTCCCTCGGATTTCAGAGTCTTCAGGAGCTCATCGACCGTCTTGAAGGGAAGAACCATGTCACCTTCGGACCCCTTCGGAAACTCCACTTCCTGCTCATAGAGGGCCATGCGCCGGCCATCCGTCGCCACAACAGCCAGTTTATCGCCCTTAAAGCTCAGGAGTACGCCATTCAGGATGTACCGGGATTCATCCGTGGACGCCGCGTAGCTGGTGCTCTGAAGCATGATCTTGAAAACATTCTGTTCGATCGAATAGGACCGGCCTCCGTCGAATTTCGGAAGCGGCGGAAACTCATCTTCGGAAATACCGATGATTTCGAAGTTTGCGGAACCGCAGGATATCTTCGCCGTATCCTTGTCGTTTACCTCAATCTCAATCTCGTTGGCGGGCAATTCCTTGAAAATGCTGAAGATACGGCGGGCGGGAAGCGTTGTGGCTCCGGGTTTAACCACCTCCGCAGGAACGCCTGTGCGAACGCTGACTTCAAGATCCGTGGCGGAGAGCCAGACCTTTTCCTTGTCCGCCTTGAGCAGAATATTCTGAAGGATGGGAAGGGTGGTACGAACACTGACCACCGATTGAATTTTCTGAAGCGCTTCGAGAACCACATCCTTGCTCAGTTTCAGCTTCATCTCAAACCCTCCAAAGATTTGTCCACAACAAGCGAGTGTGATTAAGAAATAAAATCACCATAGAACACTATTATTATGCGTTGTTGATACGTTGAACAGCAAGCAAAGTTTCGGGTGGCACAGGGGAAAAGTGGGGTGGTCCCTGTCGATAAGGTTGTGAAGAAAAGATGGGTAAGTCCGGAAATCTGATGATAACTCGAGTTATTGAAATGTATTGATGCGCGGCGAACAGGTTACGCACGGAAGTATTCACAAGGAGCAACGGAGCGGCTGTTTACTGTCTCTGAGTGAGCCGCTGTTTGAGCACCGTCATCGTCTGGCGGAGGGATGGATCGGCCTTCATCTTGTCGGAGACGAGACGGCACGCGTGCAGAACAGTCGCGTGATTGCGGCCAAAGGCATTACCGATGGCGGGCAGGGATTGCTTGGTCATCGTCCGGCACAGGTACATGGCCACCTGCCTGGGAAAAGCGATGGATTGGGGACGCTGTTTGCTGGTCATGTCGCCGAGGCGGATATCGTAGTACTCGGCCACGGTGCGCTGAACGACCTCGGCAGTAAGGGCTTCGTGCTGTTCCTGGTCCAGCGTGTCGCGCAGAAGATACTCGATCGACTCGATGGTCGATTCCTTGCCCGTCAGCGAGGCGTAGGACGCCACGCGGATCAAGGCTCCTTCCAGGCGGCGGATATTCGAGCGAACATGTTCCGCCATGTAGGTGATCACGTCGTCCGGCAGGGATAAATTCAACTCGATCTGTTTCTTGCGCAGAATGGCAATACGCGTTTCGACGTCGGGCGACTCCAATTCAGTGACCAGACCCCATTCGAAGCGGGACACAAGCCGTTGTTCGAGGCCGGCAATCTCGCTGGCCGGTCTGTCGCAGGTCAGCACGATCTGTTTGTGATTTTCGAACAGCGTGTTGAACGTGTGGAAAAACTCCTCCTGCATGCGCTCCTTGCCGGCGAGGAACTGGATGTCATCAATCAGGAGCAGGTCGATGCCGCGATATTTCTTCCGGAATTGGACAAGGGCCTTCTTCTGCAGCGCGTCGATATAGTCATTCGTGAACGTCTCGCTGGAGATGTAACACACAGCCGCCTTGTTGCGCGGCACCACGTAATGGCCGATCGCCTGCATCAGGTGCGTCTTTCCGAGGCCGACACCGCCGTAGATGAACAGCGGGTTGTAGGCACGGGCGGGGGACTCCGCAACGGCGAGGGCGGCCGCGTGGGCGAAGCTGTTGGAAGGTCCAACGACAAAGGAATCGAACGTGTACTTGCCGTTCAAACCGATGGATGGTTTTCCACGCGGCACGGCGGGCTCGCGTGCGGCTTCGGGTTTCGACGGCTGGGGCTCCGGAATATCTTTCCGCTTCGAATCGACGGCAAACCGAATGTTCAACTCCACACCGGAGACCGTGGCAATCGCGCTGCGGATGAGCGGGAGGTAGTTCTCTTCAAGCCACGTTTGGTAGAAGTCGTTCGCTACAGTGAGGATCAGCGTGTCGTTCTTCAAGGACTGCGGCTCGATCACCGCAATCCATCGATCAAACACATCCTTCGAAAGAGTCTCCGCCAAATGCTTGCATGCCTTCGACCACAGCGCCGTTGTGTGCGAGTCCACTTTCAACACCCCCACGTGAAATGCCAATCCTCGTCGTACTCAGCTTGCACGGCAAACAGCGCAGTTCGAGCAGTGCATCGGCGGGCTTCAGAACAAAACGCAAACAGTCACACAACGGTTCAGAACCACCTCAAAGACTCAACCTTGACAAAATTCCAAACCTTAATGACATTCCTTACAGTTCGCGCTTCAGCAAGTTACAAAAACTTTGATCTGGCAACCCGAGCGATATTAACAGGTTATTAACAGCTCTTCTTGCGCCTCTCCCTGTGCCTGTGCAATTGCGACACTAGGCGAAAGAAAAATGTGAACAAGGGAAAAGATTAAAGTTTCGTAAGAATTTTCAAACAACGCTACAGATGGTGTATGCAGCACTGTAACACACGAAATATAGGCGCGGGCCGAAGGCCATCTTGGCGGTTTTTCTTACAGTTCAACGAAGCGGTGATGCACGTTATTGAGCGGAAAAAGGGCTCGTTTTACAGGGCGGATTTCGACGAAACTTGCGGAACATGAAGAAGTTAACAACTCCCATTCTTCTGGTCGGAACTGCCGCTGAAAATGCGGATTTGCGTTATGCGAGCGGATTCGGAGCCGTGGATCCGGTTGTTTTCCTGCGCGACGGGAAAAAAGGTTTTCTGATTGTTCCCCTGATGGAGCTTGGCCGGGCGCGGCACGAGGCCGGGCGCGGCGTGCATGCTTTGACGCCCTCCGATTTGAACCTCAAGAAAGCGGAACGCCGCCGAATCAGTTCGTGGGTGATTGCGCTTCTTCGAATGCGCCGCATTCGACGCGTTGTGGTTCCTCCTTCTTTTCCGATCGGAATCGCGTTGCGTCTTCGGCGCGCGGGTATCCGGTTGATTGTGGCCCGGAGCGCGGTCTTTCCGGAGAGACAGGTCAAGTCCCCGCGTGAGGCGGCGCGCATTCGCGAGGTGCAAGAGGCGGCGGCGGCAGCCATGAAGTGCGCGATTCGGAAGATCTCGCGGGCGCGGGTGAATCGCGACGGGTATCTCACGGAACGCGGACGCAGAATGACCTGCGCGGAGGTGCGGGGCGCGATTGACCTGGAGCTGATGAAGCGGAACTGCGTCGCGCGCGACACGATCGTGGCATGTGGAAAGACCTCCGCCGATCCGCATGCGCGGGGCGATGGATGCCTGCGGGCCGGCGAGCCCATCGTGATGGATATTTTTCCGCAACAGAAGGTGCATGGTTACTGGGGCGACATCACTCGCACCGTGGTGAAGGGAAAGGCATCCGCGGAATTGCGGCGGATGTACAACGCCGTCCACGCGGCGCAGAAGGCAGCGTTGGAGATGGTACGGCACGGTGTCCGTGTCAGCCGGGTGCACGGCGCGGTTGAGCGCGTGTTTGAAGCCCGGGGATACCGGACCGGGGTCCGAAACGGCTGTGCCGAGGGGTTCACGCACAGCACGGGACACGGGGTCGGCCTGGAGATTCATGAGGCGCCGTCGTTGAGCTCCGGCCCGGGACGGCTGAAGACCGGCAACGTGGTCACGGTGGAACCCGGCCTGTATTACCGGCGGATCGGCGGCGTGCGAATTGAGGATACGGTTCTTGTCACGCCCACGGGATTCAAGCATCTTGCGAAAGTTCCGTACCGCCTCGAGGTCTGAACGATGCTGGTCTGGACGAATATGGCATGGCAAATCATCTGGGTCCTTGTCGCACTGGGCGCTGTCTGGGGCTACCTGCGCTTTTTCGAGTGGAGAAACCTATACTATCCTTCGCGTGAGCTGGATGCGACGCCGTCCGTTTTCGGGCTCCAGTACGAGGATGTGAATTTCATCTCGGAAGACGGTCGCATGCTTCATGGATGGTGGATCCCGCATCCGGAGGCGCGGGGGACGATCCTTCACTGCCACGGGAACGCGGGGAACATCGGGGATCGCGCGTGGATGGCCGCGGATCTGCACCGCTTGAAGGTGAACGTGTTCCTGTTTGATTATCGCGGCTACGGCGAAAGCCGCGGTCTTCCGACGGAGCAGGGCACCTACCGCGACGCGCGCGCCGCCTTTGAGGTCGTGCGCGCGAAACACAAGGATTCGGACAATCCCCCGGTGGTGCTTCACGGGCAGTCTCTCGGCGGGGCGGTGGCCGTTCAGCTGGCGCTCGACAAGCCCGTACGCGGCCTGATCGTGGAAAGCTCTTTCTCGTCTGTCATTGACGTGGGCGAGAAGCTCTATCCGGTGATGCCGATCCGATGGTTCTGCCGGTTTCGATACGACTCAGCTTCCAAAGTGCGGAGCGTCGTTGTTCCCAAAATTTTCGCCCATAGCCCGCAGGACGACCTGATTCCGTATGAACTGGGCGAAAGGCTGTATCGGGCCGCCGCCGAGCCGAAGGAATTTGTCGTTCTGGAGGGCTCGCATAACGACGCGGGATGGACTTTGACGCCGGCGTATTGGCGGGCGGTTGAGTCTTTGCTAAATCGCGTGCTGGGCCCGGCACAATAAAAACGACATGTCCCGCGTTGTTTGGCCGGAACGTCACTGTTCCAGAAAAGGAGCCGATGATGAAGAAAGCAATGATCCTGTGCGCGGTGATGAGCATGTTTGCAGCCACGGCCATGGCTTGGGATGGGGGCGACTGCGGGCGGGGCGGGCCGGATCCACGCGGCGGCGGAGCCGGGATGAAAGGATTCGGACCTCCGGGGGGCGGTGGGCTGGACCGGCTTGTCCGCGATGCCGAGGCCGCGAAGAGTCTCGGAGTGACGGACGAACAGCTCTCCCAGGTACGCGAGATCGCGTATCAGAGCGAAATTCTGCAGGTCAAGAACCGCGCCGATCTGGAAATCGCGCAGATGGAGCTGCGCCGCGTGCTCGAAAGCGCGAAGCCGACGGAAGAAGCCGTTGGGAAGGCCGTGGACAAGATCAGCGCCTTGGAAGCGCAGATTCAGAAGGCGCGCATCAGTGAAATGCTCAAGATTCGCGGGATTTTAGGCGAGGAAATGATCGCCAAGCTTCGCGATTCGATGAGAGAGGAGTTGCGCGAGCGCGCAATGACTCGCGAGCGTGAACGCAGCAGCCGTGGCGATCGTCCGGGCTCGCGTCGCGAGATGGGCCAGCGCGGCGGCCAGGCCGCGGCTCCGCAGCCGCCGCCCGCCGAACCCGATGGGCAGGAAGAAGACGTTCAGGACGACACAGGCGACTAGTCAAAAAAGCGTTCGGAAGATTCTTGGGGCGCTCCGTCGGAGCGCCCCTTTTTTGCGCTATTCCTCGCGCACGATATCCGCACCCAGCGCGCGCAGGCGAGCGTCGATCTGCTCGTAGCCCCTGTCGATCATCTGGGCGTTTTCGATCGTGCTCTCGCCCTTCGCGCAAAGGGCCGCGACAAGGACCGCCATGCCCGCGCGGATGTCCGGGCTCGTCAGATGCGTGCCTCGGAGTTTGGAGGGGCCGGCCACGAGCACGCGGTGCGGGTCGCACTGGATGATGTGCGCGCCCATTTCAATCAGGCGATCCACGAAGTACATGCGGCTTTCGAACATTTTTTCGAAAAACAGGATCGTGCCCTTGGCCTGTGACGCAAGGACGATTGCCACGCTCATGAGGTCGGACGGGAACGCCGGCCACGGCCCGTCCTCAATCTTCGGGATCGCCTGCCCAATGTCCCGCTGAACACGCAGTTTTTGCCGCGAAGACAGGACGACCTGGTCATTCTCGCCGCCCAGGGACACGCCGAGTTTTTCAAACGACCGCTCGATGACTTCCAAGGCGCCTGATCCGGGCACGTCCTCGATCCTGAGTTCGCCGCCGGTCGCCGCCGAGGCGGCAATGAAACTGCCCATTTCGATGTAGTCGGGGCCGACGGTGTGCGTCGCGCCGTGCAGACGCTCAACGCCCTCCACTTTCAGAAAATTCGTGCCAAGACCTTCGATCCGGGCCCCCATCTTGTTCAAGAGCGCGCAAAGATCCTGAACGTGCGGCTCGCACGCGGCGTTGAACACGGTCGTCGTGCCCGGTGCGAGGACGGCTGCCATGAGCACGTTCTCGGTGGCCGTCACGCTGGCCTCATCCAGCAGCAGGTTCGCCGCGCGCAGCTGCTTCCGGCGGAAGGAGTAGTACCTCCCGCCCTCCACGGTGATTCCCAGCGCGCGCAGGCCGTAGAAATGCGTGTCGAGCCGCCGTCGCCCGATCACGTCGCCCCCCGGCGGATACAGGATCGCGCGGCCGTGGCGCGCGGCCAGCGGGCCGGCGAGAAGGATCGAGGATCTGACCCGGCCGCACAGGTCCGGGTTCAGCCGGCATTTGCGAAGTCTGCCCGCCTGCAGGGTTGCGGACCGTCCTTTCTGCTCCACGGAAACGCCGATGGACTCCAGCAGTTCCAGCATGACCTGGACGTCGAGGATTTGCGGCACGTTGTGAAGGGTGACCGGCTCGTCCGTCAGCACGGCCGCGGCCAGCATGGGAAGCACGGCGTTCTTGTTCCCGACGGGGGTGTACGTGCCGGAAAGGCGTTTTTGACCGTGGATTATGAAATGTGACATACGAATGGATCTTTCTTCCCGGGAAACTCGAAACTTGAAACTTGAAACTCGGGCCGGATTTCAGGCGTCCGCCGCTTCCACAAGTTTCCAGTTTCAAGTTTCAAGCCACCCTCACTCCACCGTCACGCTCTTGGCCAGGTTCCGCGGCTTGTCGATGTCGCTGCCCCGGGCCTGCGCGGCGTAATAGGCCAGGAGCTGAAGCGCCACGGCGTTGACGATCGGAGAAAATTCGTCCCGGATCGGCGGGATGTAGATGATGTCCTCCGCGAGCTTGCGGACGGTCTGGTCGCCGTCCGTCGCGATGGCGATAATCCGTCCGTGCCGCGCTTCGACTTCCTTCATGTTGGAGAGCATCTTCTCGTAGACCTCGTCGCGCGTCTGGGTGCAAATGCAGACGACAGGCAGGTATTCGTTGATCAGCGCGATGGGGCCGTGTTTCATTTCGCCTGCGGCGTAGCCTTCGGCGTGCTGGTAAGAGATTTCCTTGTTCTTCAGCGCGCCCTCGAGCGCGGTGGGGTAGTTGAACTTGCGGCCCAGGTACAGCGAACTGGCGCCGTCGTGGTGCTTGTCCGCAATCGCCCGGATCGGGTCCTTCCGATTGAGCACGTAATGAATGGCATCCGGGATGTTCTGCAGATCGTGGATGAGTTCCGCGGCCAGCTTCGCGGTGATTTCGTTCCGCTGGCGGCCGATATGAATGGCCAGCAGGCAGAAGGCCATGAGCTGAGCCGTGTACGCCTTGGTGGAGGCCACGCCGATTTCCGGCCCCGCCTCGGTGAACAGGACCGCGTCGCTCTCGCGGACGAGGGAGCTGCCCTGCACGTTGCAGATGGACAAAGCCTTGCAGCCCCACGACCGCGCCATGCGGACGGAGGCCAGCGTATCGGCTGTTTCGCCGGACTGCGAGACGGCGATGATGAGGGTCCCGGGATCGATCTTCGGATCCCGGTAGCGGAATTCGCTCCCGAGGTCGGTTTCGACCGCGATGCTGGTCAGATTCTCGAGCAACAGCTTGCCGTACATGCCCGCATGATTTGCCGTGCCGCACGCCACGATCATGATCCGTTTGAGCTTGCGGAAATACGGGCCGGAGAGCGCCAGGTCCTTCACAGCGAACGGCCCGTCGGCGTCGACGTGCTTTTCGATCAAGGTGCGCAGGACGCGCGGCTGTTCGTGGATTTCCTTCAGCATGAAGGTCTCGAATCCCGCGCGCTCGACGGATTCCGCGTGCAGGGTGACGGCATGAATCTTGTGCTGGACGGGCTGGCCGTCCAGGGTTGTGATCTTGATCCCGTCAGACTTCAGGGTGACCACTTCGCCGTCGTTCAGATAGATGACCCGGGAAATCTCCGTGACGATCGCGGGCACGTCGCTGGCGATGAAGTACTCGCCGTCGCCCACGCCGACGATCAGCGGGCTGCCGTGGCGTGCGGCGTAAAGCGTGTCGGGGTGATCGAGCGACAGGATTCCCAGCGCGTAAGCGCCGCGCGAGCGTTTCAAGGCCCGTCGAATGGCGTCTTCAAACGATGCCGCGCCGGCCTTGAGTTCCGCCTCGATCAGGTGGGGGATGACTTCCGTATCGGTCTCCGACTTGAATTTGTGCCCCTTGGCCTCCAGTTCCAGCCGGAGTTCGTGGTAGTTCTCGATGATCCCGTTGTGAACGACGGCAATGCGGCCTGTGCAGTCCATGTGCGGATGCGAATTGGTTTCGGATGGCGCGCCATGAGTGGCCCAGCGGGTATGCCCGATCCCGGGGGTGCCGCCGACGGGCCGGGTTTTCAACGAAAGGTCAAGGTTTGCCAGCTTGCCGACGGATTTCCGCCAGTCCAGCGCGCCGTTCTGCAATACGGCAATGCCTGCCGAGTCATAACCGCGGTATTCCAAGCGCTTCAACCCCTGCATGAGAAGAGGAACGCTGTCACGAGGACCGGTGTAACCTACAATGCCGCACATATTCGTGTTCTCCAGCCGGAAATCCTAGCGATATGGCCCATACCGCACAAGGTAATGTTGGATTCCGACTTTGGGCAAAAATCGAACGGCCCCGCTTTCGGGCGGGGCCGCTCAATGCGTTCAAGCTGTTTCTGATTTCTAGAAACTCGATCCGGGGCGGAGAATCGTGTTGTTGTAGTTCGCGACGGTGAACACGTTCGTGAACTTCTTTTGCTCCAGAAGATCGCCGGTCATCGCGAAGGCGGCCCCGCCCTTGTTCACGAAGCAGAACCCGCCGCGGCCGTAGGGCCTCATCCCTTCGTCAAGAGCCGAAATCGTGGCGTCCTGAATCTTCGCGTCGTTGAGTGTCGTGGCGTTCAGGTTTCGCGTGAAGATGAACGGCATGCTGGCCGGAGAGCCTTCCGAGAGGCCGGCGACCACGCAATACGCGTTATTGGCCGCCTGGAACGAAGCCGCGTTGGTGCCTTGAATGGAGGGCACGCCCGGCGCGGCGAAGAAGGTGAAATCCACCGACATGACTCCGCCCGTCACGCAATACTTGAAGAAGTCCGTGGATGTCTGAAACGCCATGGTGCCGCTCGGTCCGTTCGTCGGATACTGCGTCATGGTCGTCGTGTAAACGTCTTCCACCTGTTTCGCATACATAAGGACAAACATCTGGTGGAGGTTATTCGCGGTCGCGATAGTCCTGCCGCGAAGCAGGGCCAGGTTGATCGCCGGGACCAGGAGGGCGGCCAGGATGGCGATAATGGCGATCACGACGAGCAGCTCGATCAACGTGAAGGCCCTAAGGTGTTTAGCGCGCCAGAATTTGCTCATCAGTCTTCTCCTCTTCTTACCGGCAGTTTAACGGTGGTCCGCTATTGTCTAACATGCATAAAATACCACGTGCGCTCGATTTTCGTCAACAGCGGGCAAAGCATCATTTAGTAGACGCGATTTCGAAATCGCGTCCGCAAAGCAGGCGATGATACCCTCGATCCGCGCATGAAAACCGCTGATTTCGACTTTGAACTGCCTCTGGAACTGATCGCACAGCACCCGGCACAGCGGCGCGAGCAGTCCCGAATGCTCGTCGTCCGCCGGCGCGAGGGGGTTCTCGAGCACCGCCGCTTCCTGGATCTGCCTCAATACCTGAACCAGGGCGATCTGCTGGTGGTCAACAACACCCGCGTCATTCCTGCGCGCATTTTCGGCCGCAAGCCCGTCACCGGCGGCAAGGTGGAAATCCTGCTGCTCGAGGAAGTCCGGCCCGGCACGTGGGACATTCTCCTCCACGCCGCGCGCCGCCCCAAAGTCGGCTCGCTGATTACGCTGGGCGACGGGCAAGCCGTGGCGGTCCTTCTTTCGGACGGCGAGAAAGGCCGCGCGACGATCAGGATCGAGTGCTCGCGGCCGTGGCTGGAAGTGCTGGAGGAAATCGGCGAGCCGCCGCTGCCGCCGTATATCAAGAGATCAGAGGTCAGAGATCAGAGGTCAGACAGAGAAAGATATCAGACGGTTTACGCAAAATATGCCGGCGCGGTCGCGGCACCGACGGCGGGACTGCATTTCACGGACGAGATTTTCCAAACATTGGAAAAACAGGGCGTGGGAAAGGCGGAAGTTACCCTGCATGTCGGGCTCGGGACCTTCCGGCCCGTGGATGCCGAGAACGTCGAGGACCACCGGATGGAGCCTGAACGGTATGCGGTTCCCGCGGAAACAGCGCGGCGGATTGAAGATACGAAGAAATCCGGCGGACGCGTCGTGGCGGTGGGAAGCACCAGCGTTCGGACGCTGGAAACCGCCGCCGCCGAACACGGCCGCGTGGTTGCATGCTCGGGCCGCTCCAGCCTGTTCATCCACCCGCCGTTCCAGTTCAACGTGGTGGACGCGATGCTGACGAATTTCCATCTGCCAAAGTCCACGCTGATCATGATGATCTGCGCGCTTGCCGGACGCGAACTCATCCTGCGCGCGTATCAGGAGGCTGTGAAGGAGAAGTACCGGTTCTACAGTTACGGGGATTGCATGCTGATCCTGTGATCCCCTCTTAATCGTACTCGTAATCGTAATCCGGTTCTGTCCGAGGAGATTACGAGAACGATTAAGATTACGATTACGATGAAAACGCTCTTCACCATGTGGATGCGCCCCCGCCTGCTCGCCTGGTTCGCGCTGACCGTTCTGCTCGGCGTGCTCGCCCGTCTCCCGTTCGCGCATTTCCAGATCATTCCGCACCATCTCGATTTTCATCCGGGCGTGATCCTGGTCCCGCTGGCCGGCGTCTTCTTCGGGCCGGCGGGAGCGTGGGGCTCGTTGGTCGCGAGCCTGATCGGGGACCGCCTGGTGGGACCGTGGGGCGCCATCACGGTTTTCCGCGCGCTGGGTTTCTTCATGTTCGCGCTGAGCGCCGAGCGGATGTGGAACTTCTCGTTCTGGTTCGAGGTGGGGCACGTCAAGCCGTCGCACTCCTGGAACCACACGGCGCGATTCATCCTGGTGTCGTGGCTGGGCTGCGCACTCGCGGCGGCCTGGCAGGGGCTGGGCTCGGAACTGCTTCGCCTGTACCCGTTTACCTACGTTGCAAGTCTGATTGCGCTCAACAACATGCTGAT
>CALMZY010000069.1 GCA_937870865.1 uncultured Lentisphaerota bacterium
CCTTCTCGTCTCTACCGACCCCGCTCATTCCCTCGGCGACATCTTCGCCCGCGACGGCGAAGCGTATTTCCGCAAGGTCGAGAGCGAAGTGGTCAAGGAGCTCAGCGGCCAGAGAAACCTGATCGTGGCGGCGGGCGGCGGCGTGGTGATCAACCCGGAGAACGTTCACGATTTCAGCCGCACCGGCGTGGTCATCTGTCTGAGCGCCGCGCCTTCGGTTATTCTCCAGAGAGTCGAATCGGAAACGCACCGGCCGCTCATTGAAGGCGGCGAAAAGGTGCGCAAGATCACGGATCTCCTGGAGATTCGCAAGCAGCTGTACGATGCCATCCCGCACCAGATCGACACCTCGCGCCTTTCCCCCGAGCTGACTGCCGACCGCGTGATCGAGATTTACGAGAAAGCGGCGAAGGAGTAGAGGCCAGACGTCAGAGGTCAGCGGTCAGCAGATCGCAACATCTGACCTCTGACATCTGATTTCTGACCTTTCTCCGTTTTTCCCGGCTTGCGTTTTCCCGCCCGCGGCGGCATAAATACGCAACTTTCGCCAAGCTAAGGAATGGTCACTATGGTTGATGAACCGAAACAGGAACCGCAGGTCGAGCCCGTGGCGGCTCCGGAAAAAGCTCCACAAACCGAGAAACAGGAGTTGATGGCTCTTTTTCGGGAGCACGTGCAGCCTGTCCTGATCGGCCTCGGCATCGGGCTGGCGCTCCTGCTGGCGTGGGGCGCTTACAAGAATTACAAGGCTTCCACGGCGATGCGCGCTTCCCAGATGCTCATGAGCTCCAGGAGCCCCGAGCAGATTCAGCAGGTGATCAACCAGTATCCCTCGACGCCGGCGGCGCCGATCGCCATGCTGACGCTGGCGGCGCAGTACTTCCAATCGGGCCAATATGACCTGGCGCAGTTCACCTATGCGCAATTCCAGCAGAAGTATCCCGCGCATCCCATGGCGTTGGCGGCCGAGATCGGAAAGGCGCAGTGCCTCGAGGCGTCGGGACAGCTGGACCAGGCCCTGGCCTCGTTTGAAGCGTTTGCCTCGGCCAACCCCGGCCACTTTCTGTATGCGCCGGCGGTTCTCGGCAAGGGACGCTGCCTGATGCAGATGGGGCGCTACGCGGAAGCCAAGGCGGTGTACGAGGACTACGTGGCCGCGAATCCGGACAGCGGATGGGTCCCGTTGGCCGATTCGGCGATGTTGTTTACGGACAAGGAACTCCGCGCCCAGCAGAAGAAGCAGTCGCCGGCGTCGGTCAAGCCGGTCACGTCTCCCGCGGCCGGCGTTTCCTCGGAGGCTTCGGCGCCGCTGAATCTGTCTCCGATGTTTCCTTCAGAACCAGCCGCCGCGCGCTGATGTACGGTCCCGGGAAAAGCTCCAGCAGCGTCGGCGTTTGATCGTCCTTGTCGAACGTCTCGCACAGCGCCGCGTACGTTTTCCTGTCGTACTGAAGGACAAACTCCAGCTTCCGGGACTCCGCGTCCTGCACCACGAAACACAGAGCTTCAGGCGTCGAGTCCTCCGCGTCGAACAGCAGGATCTTGCGCGCCGCGTCGACTTTGGCCGAGTTGCGGGTGTAGATCATGTACTTGATGTACTCGATGATCCGCTCGTTCAGTCCGGCGTCGCGCAGGAAGATCCGCTCGACCAGTTCCGTGCGGCTGAACACGAGCGACACATCCGGGGACTGGATGTCCTTGGGCATCAGGCTCGACAACTGGCCGAGCGAATCCGTGAACTGCCGCTCGCCCTCCTCCGCTGATTTGCCGGACACGGGAATCTGGTAAATCATGAAACGCTTGGCCGGGTCGTGGTAGAGCAGGGGCTTGTCCACGCGGAATGTCAGGCCGCATTGCCCGCACGTCACGGTGTTCAGCTGATTGGCCATCAGCCGTTGCTTCAGCTCGGGCGAGTGTTGCACGTTGACGGCTTCGTACAGCTGCACGTCCTGGTCCTGCTGGCACTGCGGACAGCGAATGTTGTAAGTTTTCTGCTGGGACATGGCTGACCCGAAATGTCCGGCGAAGGTAGCGATTCAGGCCGGATTCGTCAATGCAGGGATGGTTGATGGGGAATGGTTAATGGGTGGTAGCGGTCTCCCATCAACCATGTAACCATCAGCCATTCCCTCCCCCAACTCCGCCCTTGCAGTTCTCCGCCCGGTTCTGTAAGGTGCCCCGTCTCAGTAGGATAACCAGAGGGCAGAGGAGTATTCATGAGCTTTTTCGACACAATCAAGGCGTTTTTCGGGGGCGGTAGCCGGTCCGGCCGACTCTACATCATCGATGCCGCGCAACTGGCTGGCGGCGGCAACGCGGCGCG
>CALMZY010000070.1 GCA_937870865.1 uncultured Lentisphaerota bacterium
CGACACGAAGAACGTGGAGCCGCTGTTCCCGTTCGGGCACGGCCTGTCGTACACCCGGTTCGAATACAGCAACCTGTCTGTCGATCCCCGGACCCTCGAAGTCCGCGTGGACGTCGCGAACGTCGGCGAGCGCGCGGGCAAGGAAGTGGTCCAGCTCTACGTGCGTGTCGTCGCATCGAGCCTCCCGCGCCCGGCGAAGGAGCTCAAGGGCTTTGAGAAGATCGAACTCGCGCCCGGCGAAAAGAAACGGATCTCGTTCCGACTGAACGAACGCGCGCTCGCCTTTTACGACCCGGCGGCGAAGCGGTGGGTGACCGAGCCTGGGGACTTCGACATCCTCATCGGAAGCTCATCGCGCGACATCCGGCTGCAGAAGCGGTTCACCTACGGGAAGCCCGCGCCGAGGCCGGCGGGCTGAGAGGGATGCGTTGACCGGTCCATGAAAATGCACAGCGAAAGTCGGCGGACGTTGTTCCAGGAACCAGTGAAAAGAAGAAACAGGATCCTGATCGTTCTTGCCGTTATCCTGCTGTTCGCGGCAGCCGATGGCACCAAGAGTTACCTTGTCGCGCGCCGGTACGTGTCGACAAAGTATCCCGGCGCGACGAACGTGCGGTTCAGTCACTTGTATTTCGTTGGAGTCTGGCGCGTCGCCTTCAGGATCGACGCATGGCACAAGGATGCCTGGATCACCGTCACCGTCGCACCCTTGCTGCCGAAGGCTCTGGGACGGACAACGTGCAGATGACGGCTGGAGGATCGACCATTTAGAAAAAGGGCTGACCGCACGCAATGAATCCGACACGGAACAGATCGATCCTGAAGCGTGGCAGCCTGCTCCTGGCGGGCATCGTCATCGTGGCGGCCTTCGGATGGCTGCTGCAGCGCGAGGGGTCCATCCAGGCGGCGGCATTCTGGCTGACGGGCGCATTCAAGTCTCCATCCCCTCCATCCGCGTGCGGACTTCCCGGTACGCTCGGATACGACCTGCACCTTGCCCAGTCGCGGGGAGTCGTCTGGTTTCGCGCGGACACCCCGCTCCCCGCCCGGAGAGGCGGGTCCGGATGGATCGAAACGGATGAGGACGGCACAGCGTATTTGAAGATGTCGTTCTACCGGAAGGTCGGTTCGAGCAACGAGTTTCTCGTGGATATCCGCGCGCCGCTTCCGGCGTCGTATTCAGACGCCGCGACGACAACGTGCGAAATTTCGACGAACAGGGAATTCACCGTGACGATTGAGGTTCCGGCCCTGGGCATGACCAACCCGTACGGGCCGGTGATCCTCCCGACTCCCGGATCGAAGGATTAGCAGGCGTTACTGCACGCCCAGCGACCGCTTCACGGCATCGGTCAGTTCCGCGCCCTTCAAATCGCGGCCAACGACCTGGCCGTTTTGATCCAGCAGGAAGCTCGTTGCCTCGCCGAAGACTCCCAGCTTCCGCAGAAGCGCCGGGTCGGGGGTCGCCTGCGGCCAGCTCATTCGATAGGCCCGTTCAAAATCCCTCGAATCCGTTCCGCCGACCAGGTTGAACCCGACGATCTCAAAGCCGCGGGCCTTGTAGCTCTGGTACAGCTCCACCAGGTTGGGCAATTCGCGCTTCCACGGCTCCCATGTCGGAAGCCAGAAATCCACGAGGACCACCTTGCCCCGCAAATCGGACAGGCTCAACGCCGACCCGTCCGCCTGCGTCGCCCGGAAATCGGGGAACGCGGCGCCGGTCGCCGAGCGGGCGCGCGTGCGGTACATCTCCATTGCCGTGACCGACAACGACCTGTCGCCCCGGTCGCCGGGTCTCACGATCGTCAGCGGAACATCGCGGCCCTGTCCGCCCCAGTACTGGTAGGGCTGGGGGTCATAAAGGGAACTCGACTTGTAGTCCTTGATCAGGTTTCCGATGGCCGCCTCGTCGCCCATCTTGGAATAGACTTCCGCGGACCGGACATACGCCTTGCGCAGGGCCGGCACCGTCTGCTGGCGGTAGCGGCGGATGATATCCTGCAGGATCGAGATGGCCTTGTTCTGGTCATTCAGCATGTCGCTGTAGACCATCGCCTTGATCACGTTGACTTCCACCACGCTGTCCCAATCGCGATCCGCCTGGGCCCGGCTTTCCACGCTCCCGATCTGGCTGAAAAGCTCCGTCCATTCCGCGTCCGTATGATACCCGTGCCCCATGGACTGCATCTTGCTGAGCAGGGCCTTTGTCTCGGCAGAGTAAACCCCGCCCTGCGCGAAGGCGGCAAGGGAACACGCGCACAGCAAGGAGACAAAAACGTATGTTATTCGCATCATTTTCATTCGGAACCTTCCATTGCCTCATACGTTACAACAACCGCCGCAGGAAATGAAGCAGGATTCGGAGAACCGCGAAACACACCAAATACGCGAAGAAAACAATCAGAATGACGCGGCAGTTGTTCTCGTGTAGCGTCCGGCGCGTCACATTGTTGCTGAACGCGGTTCCCCTTTTCGCGTCTTTCGTGTATTTCGTGATGAAACGACTATGAAACACTGGATTTCGTCAGCCATCATCTACCAGATCAACCTCCGCTCGCTGGCGGCCCGGGAGCCGCGCAACGCCTTTGAGGCCGCGCGGGAGAAACCCCCCGCGCTTTCGCCGCTGGCCTACGCCGCGGCCAACCTGCCGGCGATCAAGAAACTGGGCGTCAATGTGCTGTACCTGATGCCGCCGTATCCCATGGGCGTCGAAGGCCGCAAGGGCATCGGCTCGCCCTACTCCATCCGCGATTTCCGCGGCGTGGACCCGGAATACGGAACGCAGGACGAACTCGCCGAGTTCATTCGCCGCGCGCACAAGCTGCATCTGCGGGTCATTCTCGACATCACGCCGAATCACACGAGCCGCGACCACCGGTGGATCTCCGAGCATCCCGAGTTCTACGTGAAGAACGCGCAGGGCGGGATCTTCTACGACTGCGACTGGTCGGACACGGCGAAGCTGGACTACACGAACCCCGGGCTCCGGCAGGAGATGACCTCGGTGTACGATCACTGGCTCGGTCTCCTCGGACCGGACGCGGACGGCCGGCCCGACGGCGTGGACGGCTTCCGGCTCGACATGGCGCATTTCATCAACGACAAGTCCTTCTGGAACGAGGCGATGCCGAAACTGCGCGCGGCGCATCCCGACCGCGAACTGCTTTTCCTGGCCGAATGCTACGGCACGCAGAACAACATCGACCTGTTCTCGCGCGGCATCAACGCCGCCTACGACGACGATTTCTACAAGGTGTGCCAGTACTTCTACGCCGTCAGCGAGTCCGGCTCATCGGTCATCCTGCCCTCGCCCGACGCCGAGAAGAATCCGGACTTCCTGGACAAGTACGAGGCCTTCAAGGAGGGCGGCATCGCGGCCGCGATGGAGACCGCGCTCCTGAACTACGAAAGCATCCTGCCCCCGGGCGACACCGCCCCGCGGCTGGCGCGGTATACCGACAACCACGACGAGGGCCGCGGCGCGTACCGCTTTGGCGACGACGCCGTGCGGGCGGTGAACCAGCTCGTCTTTCTCTCGAACCACTGCATTCCCTTCCTGCTCACCGGCGAGGAGTTCGGCGCGGTCAACCGCCCGTCCATCCACGGGCGGATGCACCCGTGCGACAAAGGCCGCCGCCTGGCGCGCGACGGCGCGTCCGACCATCAGGAAGGCGTCGAGTTCGAGGGCAACCTGTTCGCGCGGGGCGTCGAGGCGCGCGCCGGTTGGTATAAATTCTTCCGGGAACTGATCCTGCTCCGCCTCAAGCACAAGGAATTGACGCGCGGCACGTTCATGCTTCTCGACGCCGAGGAAGCGTGCGACCGGCCCTCCCGGACCGTTGTGGCCTTCGAGCGCCGGCTCCGCCGCTCCGTCCTGCGCTGCGCGGTCAACCTCGGCCCGGAGCCGCGCGAGTTGAGGAACGCGCATCTTTTTGCGGGAGAAATCCTCCACGGCGGACTGCAGGGCAACTCGCTGCCGCCGTTCTCCTCCATCGTGGCGCGCGTGGCGAACTGACGGCGGCCTACCAGTTCTGACCGTAGCCGAAACCGAGGGTCCAGTAATTGCCGACCGCCTCGACGGCGCTCCAGGTCTGGCGCGCGTACACCTCGAAGAAATGGATGCTGCCGGGCAGCGACACCCTCACTCCACCCTCCGCATGCCCCGCCCAGGTCGACTCGACCCGCTCCTCCTCCGGCAGTTTGTTCTGGTCCTCCTCATCGCTGCCGAACAGGTAATTGTAACTGGCGCCGCCGCCCGCGTACGGGGCGAACCGCCAGTGCGGCATGATCCGGAGAATCATCCCCACCCCGCCGAACGTGGCATCGATCCGGTCGTGCCGCAACGTGTTCAGGAAGAACTGGCCGATGACCGGCGTGTTGACGAGCCAGGTCGCATCCTCGAAGCAGATTCCGTAAACGCCGTCCTGCGGACTCCCCTGGACACTGAAGCTCATCCCGCCGGGTGCCTCGTAATCCTCGACGTCGTAGGCGAACCCGCGCACCGACGCCAGACCGGCCGCAAGGACAAGCAGGATGAATCGGCTCACTTGGGAAAAGACTCCTTGGGGAACTCGGTATTCGCGCGCCGCGGCGCGGCCGTCGGGACATCCGATCTCCACGACAGCTGGCGGGTCCACACGGCAAGCAGCAGCAACCACGCCAGGAACAGGACAACGGACGCGAGCCAGGTCATCAACTTGCGCCGTTCGCGGGACAACGGCTGACGCTGATTCACCTTGGGCGGGGGCGCGGGAACATCCTCCGGGATCGCCGGTTCAGGCGCCGCCGCCACCGGCGCCACCTGAGTCTCGGATGACACCCGCGTCACAAACTTCTTCGACTCGGGATCGTAAATGTAAGGTCCGCCACTCATGATCAGCGGCCGAATATGATTCACACCCGCCCAATCGAAAAGCATTTTCCGCTCCGCAGCCCTTCAGTTCAGCCTAATTACAATTATGTAGTATTGCTTGCATCCAAACTACACATATGTATTCTCTAGACACTTTAAGCTTGAAATCCGTATATTTATAATCTTCTATATTGCAACAAGATACGATTATATCGACCGATTTTTGACAGATTTGGCACGCGTACTGCTAAACGACAGCGGACGATAAAGCATGGCGGGAGGCGGGAAGTTTTTCGCACCCCGCTTTGAAAAGCAATCGCAGGGGCGGATTGCGGATGCTAAATAGAACCACCCAGAGGAGAAACTGAACATGACGATCGCGAGACATGACGCCATCATGGCGGTGACCAACTACAAGCCGTTCGAGAAGCCGCTGGATTTCTCGAAGACCCCGTCGAACAAACTTTTCGGTGCGAACGTTTTCAGCGACGCGGTGATGAAGAAGCGTCTGCCGGAGAAGGTGTACAAAGCGGTCCGGAAGACGATCGACTGCGGCGCGAAACTGGACGTATCCGTCGCGGACGTCGTCGCCAAGGCGATGCGCGACTGGGCCATCGAGAAGGGCGCGACGCACTACGCGCACGTCTTCTACCCGCTGACCGGCCTGACCGCCGAGAAGCACGACAGCTTCCTCGATCCCGACGGGAAGGGCGGCATGATTGCCGCGTTTTCCGGCAGGCAACTGATCCAGGGTGAGCCGGATGCCTCCAGCTTCCCCTCCGGCGGCATTCGCGCCACGTTCGAGGCGCGGGGCTACACAGCCTGGGACGTGACCAGCCCGGCGTACATCCTGGAGAACCCGAACGGCACAACGCTCTGCATCCCGACCGCGTTCTGCTCGTGGACGGGCGAGGCGCTGGACAAGAAGGTTCCCCTGCTCCGCTCGATGCAGGCCCTGAACGCACAGGCGCAGAGGATCCTCGCGCTGTTCGGGAACAAGAACCCCGGACTGATCAATTCCACGGCGGGCTGCGAGCAGGAGTATTTCCTGATCGATCGGAACTTCTTCTTCGCGCGGCCGGACCTGATCAACGCGGGCCGCACCCTCTTCGGCGCCAAGCCGCCCAAGGGCCAGGAGCTGGAGGACCAGTACTTCGGCGCCATCCCCGAGCGCGTGCTGGCCTGCATGCTCGAGGTGGAACGCGAGCTCTACAAGCTGGGCGTGCCGGTCAAGACGCGCCACAACGAGGTCGCTCCGGCCCAGTACGAACTCGCGCCGGTGTTCGAGACATCGAACCTGGCGACGGACCACCAGTACCTCACCATGATCACGCTGCAGCGCGTGGCCCAGAAGTACGGCATGACCTGCCTGCTTCACGAGAAGCCGTTCGCCGGCATCAACGGGTCCGGCAAGCACCTGAACTGGTCGCTCGGCACGAGCACGCAGAACCTGCTGTCGCCCGGCAAGACGCCGCACAGCAACGCGCAGTTCCTCGTGTTCTGCGCCGCCGTCATCCGCGCCGTGCATAAGAACGCGGTCCTCCTGCGCGGCGCCGTCGCTCACGCGGGCAACGACCACCGGCTCGGCGCGAACGAGGCGCCCCCGGCCATCATCTCCATCTTCCTCGGCGACCAGCTCACGGACATCTTCGAGCAGATCGCCAGGGGCGGCGCGAAGAGCACCAAGCAGCCCGGCGTGCTGTCGGTCGGCGTGGACACCCTCCCGCCCCTGCCGAAGGACGCGGGCGACCGAAACCGCACGAGCCCGTTCGCCTTCACCGGCAACAAGTTCGAGTTCCGCGCGGTCGGCTCCAGCCAGTCCGTCGCCGGCCCGCTCGTGATCCTGAACACGATCGTCGCCGAGTCGCTCGACTACATCGCCACGGAGCTCGAATCCAAGACCAAGGGCGACAAGAAGAAGCTGAACGGCGCCATCCAGGAAGTGCTCCAGCAAATCATGAAGGAGCATGGCTCGATCATCTTCAACGGCGACAACTACACCGAGACCTGGCAGCAGGAAGCCGCGAAGCGCGGCCTGCCCAACCTGCGCAACACGGTCGACGCCGTCGCCGCGATGGACGCGCCGCAGTACGCCGAGCTCATGGAGAAGTACAACGTCCTGTCCGAGCGCGAATTCAAGAGCCGCAACGAGATCTATCTCGAGAAGTACGTCAAGGAAGTGAGCATCGAGAGCAAGCTCACCTTCCGCATCGCGAAGACGATGATCTTCCCCGCAGCGCTCGACTACCAGGCCAAGCTGGTCACGTCGTCCGTCCGCCTGAAGTCCATGGGCAAGGACCACTGCACATCGGTGCTCGATGAACTCAACGGCCACATGGCCCGTCTGCAGAACGAGATGGCTCATCTGGATTCAGCCATCCATCACGAACACAAGGGCGGCGGCGTCCTCGACCACGCGAGACACATGCGCGACAAGGTCCTCCCGGCCATGCGCGCCGTGCGCGAGACGTGCGACAAACTCGAGGGCATCGTGTCCGACGAGCTGTGGCCGCTCCCGACGTACCAGGAGATCCTGTTCATCAAGTAACGTCTGCAAACCAAACCCCGAAGGAGAAGCCGGCGGCCGTCCGCCGGCTTCCTCTTTTTCAACTGGAGCCGGCGACGGAAACGAAGAGGGTTGACTACGAAACACGCGAAATTCGCGAAAGGAAATCAGGTTCCTAAATCCACCCTCTTCCTCCTTTCGTTCTTTCGCGCATTTCGCGTCTTTCGTAGTTCCCTTCTTCCTCTTTCTTTTCAGTCCACTAAACCTGCTATTGTCGCAATCGCGTCTTCATGTTACATTTTTGTCATGCAAGACACCGTTGTAGCGCTGGTCCAAGCCAACACGACCGTGGGAGCGTTGAAGGGCAACACGGAAACGATCGTGCGCATGGCGCGCGATGCGGCCAGGGCCGGCGCCTCGATCATCGTCTTTCCGGAACTGGCCCTGTCCGGCTATCCTCCGGAAGACCTGATCCTGAAGAAGCATTTTCTGAACGACTGCATGGAATCCCTCGACCGGCTCGCCGGCGAGGTTCCGCAGGACAGGGTGGTCATCGTCGGCACGCCCCACCTGGTTGACGGAAAGACCTGCAACGCGGCGGCAATCTTCCACGGCGGAAAGAGAGTTGCGTTCTACCACAAGATCGCGCTGCCGAACTACGGCGTGTTCGACGAGAAGCGCGTCTTCGCGCCCGGCGACAAAGCCCTTGTCCTCGACCTCGGCGCCGTGCGCATCGGGATCCACATCTGCGAGGATTCCTGGATGCCGTCCGAAACGCCTTGCACCGCGCTCGCGCCGATGGCGTTGGACGCGGTCATCAACCTCTCCGCGTCGCCGTATCATCGCGGCAAGCTCGGTCAACGCGAGAGCGCGCTCGCGAAAACCGCGGCGCTCGTGAAGGCCCCCCTGCTCTACTGCAACCTCGTCGGCGGCCAGGACGAGCTGGTCTTTGACGGCGCCAGTTTCGCCATCGGGCCGGACGGAAAACTGCTGGCGCGCGCCAGGCAGTTCGAGGAGGAGATTCTGTACGTCAAGCTGCCCGTCGGCAAGTCGGAGGCCGGCCGCAACGAATCGCAGCCCGCCGCCGTCGAGGTCGTGAATCTTCCAACCCTTGGAAAGAATCAGGCTGAAATTTCCAACCCTTGGAAAACTTCCGTCGCGCCGGTTTTGGACGACCTGGCCGAGGTGTACTCGGCGCTCAAGCTGGGCCTGCGGGACTACGTCATTAAGAACGGGTTCCGCAAGGTGGTCGTCGCGCTCAGTGGCGGCATTGATTCCGCCCTGGTCGCCACGCTCGCGGCGGATGCGCTGGGAAGCCGGCGCGTCGAAGGCGTCACGATGCCTTCCCAGTTCTCGTCCAAGGAGACGTTGAGCGACGCCGTGCTGATCGCGCGGCACCTCGGCATCGACTGCAGGACCGTTCCGATCCAGAACCTGCAGGACACGTATCTGGCCGAACTCTCGCCCCTGTGGGCGGGCCGGGCGCCGGACATCACGGAGGAGAATCTCCAGGCGCGGATCCGCGGCAACATCGTCATGGCCCTCTCCAACAAGTTCGGCTGGCTGGTGCTGACCACGGGCAACAAGAGCGAGCTGGCCACGGGGTACTGCACGCTGTACGGCGACATGGTCGGCGGGTTCGCCGTGATCAAGGATGTTCCCAAGACCCTCGTGTTCGAGCTCGCCCGGTGGCGCAATCGTCAATCGAAGTCGCCGATCATTCCGCCGTCAACCATCGAACGCCCCCCATCGGCCGAGCTGCGGCCGGACCAGAAGGATACCGATTCGCTGCCGCCCTACGAGCTGCTCGATCCGATTCTCGAGCGGTACATCGAGCGCGACTGGGGGCCGGACGAAATCATCGCGGACGGGTTCGATCCCGCGGTCGTCAGGCGCGTGGCCCGGATGGTGGACCGCAACGAGTACAAGCGGCGGCAGGGCGCGCCCGGCATCAAGATCACCCCCAAGGCCTTCGGACGGGACCGCCGCATGCCGATCACCAATTTGTACGGAGACAACCCGGAACCGACACCCGAACAGGAAAGAGAACCATGAGCGCCCAGAAACGCGAACAGGACAGCGAGAGCAACGTCCGGGACATGACGCTGCTGTACCACGTCAGCCGCATCCTCGACCAGAGCCTCGACATGCGCGATGTCGTCAGCCCGGTTCTCGAGGCGTTTTCGGAGTTCCTGGACATGCGGTATGCCACGCTGACGCTGCTCAACCGGAAGACCGGCGACATCCTGATCGAGGCCGCGCACGGGCTGTCGGCCCAGCAGGCCCGCCGCGGGCGGTACAAGCTGGGCGAAGGCGTCACCGGCCAGGTCGTGCTCACGGGCAAGGCGATGATCATCCCGAAGACCAGCGAGTCCCCACTGTTTCTCGACAAGACCCGCCGCGGCAAGAGCCCGGACACGTCCTTCGTGTGCGTCCCCATCAAGGTCGGCCAGGAGGTCGTCGGCGCGCTGAGCGTGGATCTTCCGTACCGGCCCGACGCCGACCTCGACGAATCGCTCCGGCTGCTCACCATCATCGCCTCGATGATCGCGCAGGCCGTGAACCTCCGGCGCGCCGCCGAGGAGGAGCGCGACCGGCTGGACGAGGAGAACAAGCGGCTCCGGGAGGAGCTGCGCACGCGATTCCGTCCCTCCAACATCATCGGGAACTCGCACGAGATGCAGGGCGTGTACGACCAGATCGCGCAGGTCTCAAAGACCAGCACGTCCGTCCTCATCGAGGGCGAGACCGGCACCGGCAAGGAACTCGTCGCTCACGCGATCCACTACAACAGCGACCGCGCCGACAAGCCGTTCATCCGCGCCCACTGCGCCGCCCTGCCCGAAAGCCTCATCGAAAGCGAGCTGTTCGGACACGTCAAGGGCGCGTTCACGGGAGCCACGGCGGACCGCAAGGGGCGCTTCGAACTGGCCCACGGCGGCACGCTTTTCCTCGACGAGATCGGCGACATTCCGGCGTCGATCCAGATCAAGCTCCTGCGCGTGCTCCAGGAACGCGAGTTCGAGCGCGTCGGCGGGACGCAGACCGTGAAGGTGAACGTGCGCCTCATCGCGGCCACCAACAAGGACCTGCAGATGCTGGTAAACGAGGGGAAATTCCGGGAAGACCTTTTCTACCGCCTGCACGTGTTCCCCATCTTCGTGCCGCCCCTGCGGAAGAGAAAGGCCGACATCGTCCAGCTGGCCGACCACTTCCTCGAGATCTATTCGAAGCAAAACAACAAGAACGTCCGGCGTCTTTCCAGCGCCGTCATCGACATGCTCATGAGCTACCACTGGCCAGGCAACGTCCGCGAACTGGAAAACTGCATCGAGCGCTCCGTCCTCGTCGCCGAGGGCGACGTGATTCATCCCTACCACCTTCCGCCCACGCTGCAGACGGCGGAGGCCACCGGCTCCGCGCCCCACGGCGACCTGAAGGGAATCGTCGAGGCATACGAGCGTGACTTGATTCAGGACGCCCTCAAATCGTCCCGCGGCAACATCGCCGCCGCCGCGCGGTCCCTCAACACCACCCAGCGAATCCTCGGCTATAAGATCCAGAAGTTTAAAATCGATCCGAAGAGATATTCTACATAAATGTAATTTATAGACAGCAGAAATACATTTATGTTAACTACACACGCATTACACACGATGTTGTAATTTTTATTATTTTATGTAAACATCTCATGTAACGCGTCTTGCGTATACATCGACCCGTGACAGCCCATTCTTGGCACGCCCGTTGCTAGACTCCAGTTCATCGCATGCGAGTGCATGTGAGGAGACGTTCCGAAACACAAACTGGAGGAAAGCATGAAGAGAGTGATGACGCGAGTTGCAGGCCTGGGGCTGGCCATCCTGCTCCTGGGCATCTTGCCTGTATTTCCGGCGCACGGAGACGAAGTCGCGGTTGAGGCCGCGGTCGCCGCGGTGCCGCCCGCGCCCACGGTGGACACGGGCGACACATCGTGGCTGCTGATCAGCAGCGCGCTGGTCCTGATGATGACGATTCCGGGCCTGTCGCTGTTCTACGGCGGCCTCGTCCGGAAGAAGAACGTGCTGTCGGTGCTCATGCAATGTTTCATGATCACCTGCCTGATCAGCGTGCAGTGGGTTCTGTGGGGCTACAGCCTGTCGTTCGGTCCGGACATCAAGGGCTTGATCGGAAGCCTCGACTGGTTCGGCCTGAAGGGCGTGGGCCTCGAGCCGAACGCGGACTACGCCGCCACGGTTCCCCACCAGGCGTTCATGATCTTCCAGATGATGTTCGCGATCATCACCCCCGCGCTGATCATCGGCGCGTTCGCCGAGCGCATGAAGTTCATGCCATTCGTCGTGTTCACCCTGCTCTGGGCAACGTTCGTGTACGATCCCCTGTGCCACTGGGTCTGGGGCGTCGGCGGATTCATCCGCAAAATGGGCGCTTTGGATTTCGCCGGCGGAACCGTGGTGCACATCAACGCGGGCATCGCGGCGCTGGTCTCGGCCCTGGTTCTCGGGAAGCGCCTGGGCTACCCGCACAAGATGTCCCCGCCCCACAACCTGCCCTTCTCGATCATGGGCGCGGGCCTGCTGTGGGTCGGCTGGTTCGGCTTCAACGCGGGCAGCGCGCTGGGTGCGAACGGATTGGCGGCGAGCGCTTTCGTGGTGACCCATGTGGCCACGGCGATGGCCGGGCTGACCTGGTCCATCATGGACTTGATCTTCAATAAGCGGCCCACGGTGCTCGGGATCATCTCCGGCGCGGTCGCGGGCCTGGTAGCCATCACCCCGGCCTCCGGCTTCGTCACACCCCTGGGCGCGCTCGGAATTGGCGCGGGCGCGGGCGTGATCTGCTACCTCTCCGTCGCGTTCATGAAAGCCAGGTTCGGCTATGACGACGCGCTCGATGCGTTCGGCGTGCACGGCGTCGGCGGGTTCTGGGGCGCCATCGCGACCGGGCTCTGGGCAACCAAGTCCGTCAATGCGGCGGGCGCCGACGGACTGTTCTACGGCAACCCGGGCCTGGTGCTGATCCAGCTCAAGGCGGCGTTGATCACCGTGGTCTATTCGCTCGTCGTTTCCTTCGTTCTGCTGAAGGTCGTGGACCTGGTCATGGGCCTTCGCACCGACGAGCAGGAGGAGCGGATCGGCCTCGACCTGAGCGAACACCGCGAAGCGGCGTACACCATGCTCGACTAAAGGAAAGGAATACCGACCATGAAATATATCGTAGCCATTCTTCAACCCGACCGGCTGGACGAAGTGCTCCAGCGGCTGACAGAGAAGGAGATTCACCTGGTCACGGTCACCAACGTTCTCGGCCGGGGCCGGCAGAAAGGCATCGCGGAAGTCTACCGGAGCCACAAGGAAGCGGGCAGCCTTCTGAAAAAAGTGAAGATAGAGATCGCCGTCAACGAAGCGTTCGTGAAACCGACGATCGAGGCCATCACCGAGGGAGGCCGCACCGGCCAGATCGGCGACGGCAAGATCTTTGTCCTGAGCCTGGACGAGTGCATTCGCATTCGCACCGGAGAAACCGGGGGTGTGGCGATCGGATGAAGACGCCGGGATCGGCCGCCGATCTTCTTGACGGCGGCCGATTATCCCCTAACCTAACAACCACATGGGACGCGAATGCGTTCCCCAAGAGGAGGAAGAGATGAAGAGAGCAAGCAGAATGATGACAGCGGTTCTTTGCATGGCCGCTTTGCTGCCGGCCACCCTTCAGGCGGCTGAGGCAAACCTGGATCTGCCCGTGAACTCCGCGTATATCTGGCGCGGCCAGGTTTTGAACGATGAACCCGTGTTCCAGCCTTCCGTCACGGTGTCGGCGGAAAACGGGCTTTCGTTCAACACGTGGGCGAACTGGAACCTGACCGACAGCCTCGGCGAATCCACCAAGAACGATTTCAACGAAATCGATCTCACGGTGAGCTACGACATCCCGGTGGAGGTCGTGGACGTAACGGTGGGCGTGGCCGAGTACACCTATCCGAACCAGACCGCGGAGGATGTCGAAGGCACGGCGTTCGCCCTGCCGAGCACGCGCGACTTCTTCGTGTCGGTCGGAAAGGAAGACCTCCCGCTCTCGCCGAGCGCCTCCGTGTACTATGACTTCGAGGCCGTGGACGCATTCTACGGACTGGCCTCGATCAGCCACAGCATCGAGGCAACCAAGGAGCTGACCCTCGACGCCAGCCTCTCCGTCGGCATCGGCGACAGCGATTACAACGAGTACTACTTCGGCACCGATGACATCGCCCTGAACGACGGCAACGCCAGGATTGGCGCCACCTACGCGTTCAACGAGTCCATCACCGTCAGCGGCTTCGCGATGTACACGGTCCTGCTGGATTCCGACATCCGCGACGCAGCCAAGGAGAACGACGCCTACTTCAACAAGGGCGACATCCTCTCCGGCGGCGTTTCGCTCGGATACACGTTCTAAACAGTCGGATTTAGTCGCGAGAAGGCGTCCCGATGCCCTGTCGGGACGCCTTCTTCTTGTTTACATTATTGTTATACAGCTCATCCGCAATTTTACAATAATGTCATTATTCGCCATTCATCGTATTAGCTGAATTCTCTTTAAATATTTAACCATCAGCAACTTATGCCTTGTTTATGGCAATTGGAACGAATCTAGCTATATTGCTCCTGTAAGACAGGAGCAATTTAATGACTGACTTGAACCAGATGAGCACCGACAAGCCGCGCGAATTCTGCGGCTTGTTCGGCGTATTCGGCGTGCCCGACGCGGCGAAGCTGATCTATGCCGGACTTTTCTCCCTTCAGCACCGCGGACAGGAAGGCGCCGGCATCGTCGCCAGCGACGGCGAGAAGATACGCTCGACCAAGGGCATGGGCCTGATCAACGACGTGTTTGTCGAGCGCCCGCCATCCACCCTGCCGGGACATCTGGGCATCGGGCATGTGCGCTATTCGACGACGGGATCTTCACGCCCCCAGAACGTCCAGCCGATCGTGTTTGAATGCCTCGACGGAATCTGGGCGCTCGCCCACAACGGCAACCTGACCAACGCGGCGCGCATGCGGCGCTCGTACCAGGAAGCCGGCGCCATTTTCCAGACCAGCACCGACAGCGAAATCCTCATGCACCTGCTCGCCGACCCGATGTACCGCTCGCGCACACGCCGCGTGGAGCGGGCCTTGGGCGAACTCGATGGCGCGTTTTCGTTCCTGCTGATGACGAAGGATTCCGTGATGGCGACCCGCGACCGCTACGGGTTCCGCCCGCTGTCCATCGGCCGCCTCGGCAGCGGCTACGTGTTCGCGAGCGAGACCTGCGCGCTCGACCAGGTCGGCGCGACGTTCGAGCGCGACGTCATGCCCGGCGAACTCGTAATCGTCGACGCGAAGGGCATTCGAAGCAGCACGTTCTGCGAGCCCATCACCGGCCAGCTCGGGCAGTGTATTTTCGAGCACGTCTATTTCGCGCGGCCGGACAGCATGATCTTCGGGCAGAATGTTCACGAGACGCGCCTGCGCCTCGGTCGCCGGCTGGCGAAAGAGCATCCGGTCGAGGCGGACGTGGTCATTCCCATCCCCGACAGCGGAAACGCGGCCGCGCTCGGCTTTTCCCAGGAAAGCGGAATCCCCATGGACTACGGGTTTATCCGCAATCACTACGTGGGCCGCACGTTCATCATGCCGGAAATGGAACAGCGCGCCGACAGCGCGGACCTGAAGCTCGCGGTGGTTCCCGGCGTGGTCCGCGCCAAGCGCATCGTGGTCATCGACGACTCGATCATCCGCGGCACAACTTCGCGGCGCCGCGTGGGAGCCCTGCGAAAGGCCGGGGCGAAGGAAATCCACATGCGCATCTCCTGCCCGCCGACCCGGCACCCGTGCTTCTTCGGCATCGATTTCCCGTCGCGGAACGAGCTGATCGCCGCCCAGCGGGAGATCAACGAAGTGAGGGATTACATCGGCGCCGACAGCCTTGCCTACCTGAGCCTCGAAGGGTTACTTTCGGCAATCGATCATCCGGG
>CALMZY010000071.1 GCA_937870865.1 uncultured Lentisphaerota bacterium
TACAATTCCGATCACGCCGGGATGCCATCCGCGCCGGGCCAGCACGAGGCCGAAATGCTTCGATGGATCGAAGACCGCATCAAGCTCCTTGACGGCTTCCTCGACAATCCTCTTCTCGACATCCTGCCTCTCCCGGTTGGACTGATCCAACCGCACGGCCGCATCGCGGGCCTGCCGCGGATCGCCGGTCAACAGAAGATCGAGAGCTGCCTGCGCGTCACCCAGCCGGCCCGCCGCATTCAGCCGCGGACCGATCAGGAATCCGACGTGGTAGGCATCCAGCCTGGACTCGATTCCGGCGACTTCGATGAGGGCCTTGAGCCCGACCACCTTCGTCCTGTTGAGCTGGTCCAGGCCATGCCGGGCCAGGATGCGGTTCTCGGCCTTCAACGGCACAACGTCCGCGATGGTCCCCACCCCCACCAGGTCAAGATACTCGCGCAGGTCGACGGCCGCGGCGCGCGGCTTTCCGTTCTGCCGGCCGCGCTTCAGCAGGGCGTGGCACAGCTTGAACGCCACGCCCACGCCGGCCAGGTGCCTGGACGCCTCGTCCGATCCGAGCTTGGGATTCACAACGGCCAGAGCCGGCGCGACGGTACCCGACGACTCGTGGTGATCCGTCACGACAACATCCACGCCGTTTCGCCCGGCCCGCTTTACGGAGTCCACCGCGCCCGTCCCGCAATCCACGGTGATCACCAACGCGGGCTGAAGCTCCGTCATGCAGCGCTCCAGCGTCTCCGGCGCGAGGCCATACCCGTCGTCAATGCGATGCGGAAGAAACGGCTTGGCCACGGCGCCCAGGCGGTCGAGAACCCGGATCATGAGGGCCGTGCTCGTGATCCCGTCCACGTCGTAGTCGCCGAACACCACGATCGGCTGCTTCTCATCGATCGCCTTCCATATCCGGTCCACGGCCTTGTCCATGCCGGGCAGGAGGAACGGATCCGCGATATCGCTCAACCGCGGATTGAGGAAGCGATCGACAGACGGCGCATCGGTGAAACCGCGGGCCACGAGGAGCGCGGCCAGCGGCGCGGGAATCCCCAGTTCGCGGACAAGACGGCCCGCGAGGACATCGTCTCCGCGGGCCGTTTTCCAGACCTTGGACATGTACAGCGGCTCAGGCCTGCTTGCCATTGGCCGCCAGCTTCTTCTCCGGATGCCACAGCATCGCCACGGGGGTGGCGATGTAGATCGTGGAGTACACGCCCGAGATCATGCCGATGAACAGCATCAGCGCGAAGTCGTTGATCGCGCCGCCGCCGAAGATCAGCAGGGCCGTCACGCTCATGATCGCGGTGAACGAGGTCAGCAGCGTACGGCTGAGACACTCGTTCATGCTCTGGTTGCAGATATCGTAGAACGACTTGCCGCGATACAGCTTCATATCCTCGCGGATACGGTCGAAGATCACGATCGTGTCGTTCACCGAGAAACCGATGATCGTCAGAACCGCCGCGATGCTGTTGACGGTCAACTGGCGGCCGAAGAGGCAGTAGACCACCACGCAGATGATCGCATCGTGCAGCAGCGCGACCACCGCGCCCATGGCGAAGCCGAACTCGAACCGCCACGCGATGTAGATGATCATGCCGATGAGTGAAACCACGATGGCAATGATCCCCTTCTTCTGGAGTTCCTTTCCGACCTGGGGACCCACGCTGTCCTGCTTCGCCAGGGTGTAGCCGGGGAACGCTTCCTTGATGGCCTTGACGGCCTTCTCGCCGTCATCAAAGCCGACCTTGATTTCCAGATCTTCCTTCGCCTGCCCCGACACATCGGCGATATTGAGCTTCTGGTACTGGATGCTCGCGTCCTTGACGCCCGCGGAGGCAAGCGCGTCGCGGATGTTTTCCACCGGCTGCTTCTCCGTGAACTCGAACACCGCCGTCGCACCGCCCGTGAAATCCACACCCAGGTTCGCCTTGCCGCGCATGACGAACAACACGCTGGAAGCCACAATCACGATCAGGGAGAACGCAATCGCCATATGGCGCGCCTTGATGAAATCGATCCGGGTCTCGCGCACCCACTGGAACATCTTCAACTGCTGGATGCTCGAGTACTTCACCAGCAGTTCAAAGACCATCCGCGTGACCACGATGGCCGTGTACATGCTCACGATGATACCGGCGGAGAGCGTGACCGCATAACCGCGGACGGGGCCGGAGCCGAGCCAGAACATGATCGCCGCCGCGAGGACCGTGGTGATGTTCGAATCAAAAATCGCGCTGAAGGCCTTGTCATAGCCTGCGGACACGACCGTTCCGAACTTCTTGCCCAGTTTCTGCTCCTCGCGCATGCGCTCGAAAATCAGCACGTTCGCGTCGACGGCCATGCCGATCGTCAGCACGATACCGGCGATACCCGGCAGCGTCAGCGTCGGCAGGCCGATTCCGCCCCCGCCGAGGCCGGTGTTGTCGAGCAGGCTGAAGAACCCGGACATGGCCATCATGCCGAGCGGGAGCAGGATCAAGTTCATCACCAGCGCGAGATTGGCCACCAGGCCGCTCAGCAGGTAATAACCGACCATGAACACCATGATCGCGATGCAGCCGTACAGCGCCGCTTTCTTGCCGCTGGCGATCGAGTCCGCGCCGAGCGTCGGGTCCACGCTGCGCTCCTCAATCACCTTCACGGGGGCCGGCAGCGAACCGGCGCGAAGAACGATCGCCAGGTCCTGCGCTTCCTTCAGCGTAAAGGATCCTTCGATGATCGCGTTGCCGCCCATAATGGCCGTCTTGATAAACGGGGCGGAATACAGGGTGCCGTCGAGGACGATCGCCAGGTAGCGGCGTCCATCGGGGCTTGGATTCTTGGCGCCGCCCGGCGCGTAGTCGGAGGTCAGCGTGCTGAACCGGCGCGCGCCCTTGGCGTCAAAGCTCAAATTGACGATCGGCTGGCCGAACTGCTGGTAATCGACGCCGGCGTTCTTCAGCGACTCGCCCGTCAGTTCGCGGCGGCGGCTCACATAGTACGGCTCGTAAAGCGTCTGGTCGTTCTTCACTTCCTTCGCAAGCAGGAACTCGTAGCCCGGCGGCGCATGGAAGGTCTTCAGGCGGTTCCGGATATCCGTCTCGGTCGTCCCCGCCGGATCCTTGGACGTGTCGCGCTTAAGGTAATTGCGCGCGCGGTACCCGCCGTTCGGCATCGTGTCGTCGATGGAAACCACCTTGTATCCGTCCGGCACTTCGCCCTTCTCGAACAACTCCGACACGAGCTCGTCGTTCTTCGGATGGACCATGCGGAATTCGAGGAAGGCGGCGCTCTGCAGGTTCTTGATCGCGCGCTCGCGGTCCTCCGTCTTCAGGCCCGGGATCTGCACGATGATGCGGTTGTTGCGCGGCTCGGGATAGATGATCGGCTCGGAGATGCCCATCGTGTCCACGCGGTTGCGGATGACTTCCAGCGCGCGCGACTGCGCGTCCTTCAGCGCGTTGGGTTCGAGCGTCGAGGTATCGACTTCGAGCGTGAAGCTGGTGCCGCCCCGGAGATCGAGGCCGAGCTTGACCTTGTCCTTGAGCGGCGTGACGAGCACCAGCGACCACGCGGTCACCAGAACGAGAATGAGCCATTTCCAGATTGAGTTCTTGTCCATGTTCAGCCTGTCCTTTGTTTGAAAGCTACTTCTTCGCCCCCGACTCCTCCGGGCTCTGCCCCTTGTCGAGGACCTGCGTCACGGCCCCGCGGGCGACCTCGATCTTCACATTGTCGGCGATCTTGATGATGAAGGTCTTCTCCTTGACGTTCGTCACGATGCCGATGATCCCGCCGCTGAAGGCCACGCGGTCGTCGCTCTTGATGTTCTCCATCAGTTTGCGCCGCTCGCGCTCGCGGTTCTGCTGGGGCTTGATGAGCATGAAGTAGAAAATCACGAGCATGATGCCCAGCCAGCCGAACATGAACAGAGGAGACTGCTGCTGCTCGCCGCCGGGGGTCGGTGCCATCGCCAGGAAAGTCATCAGTGTTGTCATCAGATCCTTATTCCTTGTAGTTGCTTAAGAACTCATCCTTGTACTGACCGAACCGCCCCTCTTCGATGGCGGCCCGCATCTCCAGCTCGAACTCGCGATACCTGTGCAGATTGTGGATCGTCAACAGCCGGATGCCGAGAATCTCGTTCACGTTCATCAGGTGGCGCACATACGCCCGGCTGAACTGCCGGCAGGCCGCGCAACCGCATCCTTCCTCGATCGGGCGCGTGTCCTGGCTGTAGAGACTCGCCTTCACCGGATATTTGCCCGTCCGCGTGAACGCCGTCCCGTGCCTTGCCAGCCGGGTCGGGATCACGCAGTCGAACATGTCCACGCCGCGCACGACCGCCTCGACCATGTGCCGCATCGACCCCACGCCCATGAGGTATCGCGGCTTGTCCGCCGGCAAATGCCCGATGCTGTCGTCAATGCCCCGAAGGATCAACTCGTGCGGTTCGCCCACGCTCACCCCCCCGATCGCGTAGCCGTCGAACCCGATTTCCACCAACCGGTTCGCGGACCGCTCCCGAAGGTCCGGGTACGTACTGCCCTGCACAATTCCAAAGACCAATTGCCCGTCAGCACGCGGCTGCCGAGCACATAGAGCCGCCCATGCTAGGGTCCGATCCAAGGCTTTGCAAGCGTAATCACGGTCGCACGGGTACGGCGTGCACTCGTCGAAAACCATGGCAATATCCGATCCCAGCCGGCGCTGAATTTCCATCGCCGATTCGGGCCCCAGGAAGAGCCGGGCCCCGTCAAAATGCGACTGGAATTCGACCCCTTCGTCGGTGATTTTGTTGAGCTTCGCGAGGCTGAAAACCTGGTAGCCGCCGCTGTCCGTCAGGATCGCCCGATTCCAGCCCATGAACTTGTGCAGGCCGCCGCACTTCTCGACGGTCTCGACCCCCGGCCGGACGTTCAGGTGGTACGTGTTGCTTAGAACAATTTGCGTGCCCAAAGCTTCGAGTTCCGCGGGCAGCACCGCCTTGACGGTCGCCTGCGTTCCGACCGGCATGAACACCGGCGTATCCACCGGCCCGTGCGCCGTCATCAGCCGCCCGCGGCGGGCGCCGGAGGGATCGGTTTTCAGAATCTCGAATTGACCAGCGTGATTCATAACACGTTCCTGTGGCCGACCGCGTCGAGGCCGGCGGCCGCGGTCAGCGCCCGCGGCTACAGCAACACCTCTTCCGCGAAATGGCACGCGCTTTTGCGGCCGGCCGCGACATCGCGCAGGGCCGGCAGTTCCGTGCTGCACTTCGCTTTTGCGCGATGGCATCGAGGATGAAACGGACAGCCCGGAATAACCTGTGTCGCCGACGGAATGTCCCCGCTCAAGACAATGCGCTTGTGTTTGCCCTTCCGTGCCTTCAGCCCGCGGCCGACATCCGGAACAGCCGAAAGAAGCGCCTCGGTGTACGGATGCGCCGCGCGCACGTACAGGGCGCTCGACGGAGCGGACTCAACCACCTTGCCGAGGTACATCACCACGATCCGGTCGCTGACGTACCGCACGACCGCCAGGTCGTGCGCGATGAAAAGATAGGACAGGCTCATCGCCTGCTTCAGGTCTTTCATCAGGTTCAGGATCTGGACCTGGACGGAAACGTCCAAGGCCGACACCGGCTCGTCCGCGACCAGCAGGGAAGGTTTCACGGCCAGCGCGCGGGCGATGCCGATGCGCTGCCGCTGGCCGCCGCTGAACTCGTGCGGATAACGGCGAAGGTACGCCGGATCCAGACCGACCGCGCGGAACAGTTCCGCCGCGCGCGCTTGCCGGGTCTCCGCGCTCCGCTCCCCGTGAACCAGCAGGACTTCCTCGAGGGCGTGCCCCACGGACATCCGGGGATTCAGCGAGCCGAACGGGTCCTGGAAAATCATCTGCGCCTTGCGCCGGAAATCCTTCAGGCCGGCGCCGGCCAGTTTCGCGACATCCGTGCCCTCGTAAAGAATGGTCCCCGAATTCAGCGGTTCGAGCCTCAAGATCGCGCGCCCCAGCGTGCTCTTGCCGCACCCGCTCTCGCCCACCAGCCCCACGCTTTCGCCGCGCGCAATCGTCAGGCTGACGCCATCCACCGCGCGCAAAGGGCGGCGCTTCGTGCCGTAGTAGACGCGCACGTCGATCGCTTCCACCAAGTTATTCGCCCGATTCATGGTCAGTAGTCAGTTGTCCGTTGCCGTCACGCATCCACCGCCATCCGCGTCATCCGCGAAATCCGCGGTTCAACTCCTCCACAAATGGCACTTCACCGAGTGACTCGGCCCGGCCTCTTCAAACGCCGGTTCCTTTTCTCTGCAAATCGCCTGGCACTTTCCGCAGCGCGGATGGAACTTGCAGCCGGACGGCAACTGCGCCGGGTTCGGAACCGTGCCGTCGATCCCCTTCAGGCGCCCGGCCGTTCCCTCCAGCCGGGGCACGGCCTCCAGCAATCCGATCGTGTACGGATGCTTCGGGTGCGTCAGAACGTCCTCCGTCGGCCCGGATTCCACGATCCGCCCCGCGTACATCACGTTGATCCAGTGCGCCACGTCCGCGACGAGCCCGAGGTTGTGCGTGATCAACAGGACCGCCATGCCGAGCTGCTTCTGGAGCGACCCGAGCAGCTCCATGATCTGCGCCTGGATCGTCACGTCCAGCGCCGTCGTCGGCTCGTCGGCGATCAGCAGGTTCGGACTGCACGCCAGCGCCATCGCGATCATCGCGCGCTGCTGCATCCCGCCGCTGAGCTCGTTCGGATACGCGTCCATCCGGCGCTCCGGTTCCGGCAGGCCGACGAGATTCATCAGCCGGATCACCTCGTCGCGCACATTCACGTTCGCGCGATGAAGCCGGATCGCCTCGCCGATCTGGTAGCCGACGCGGAAGACCGGATTCAGCGATTCGCCCGGCTCCTGGAACACATAGGAAATTTCCTTGCCGCGCAATTCCCGCAACGCGGCCTCGTCCATCCGCAGGACATCCCGCCCCTCGTAAAGAATCCGTCCGCCCTCGTAGACTCCCGGCGGCTGCGGCACCAGCCGCGCCAGCGAAAGCGCCGTCACGCTTTTGCCGCACCCGCTCTCGCCCACCAGCGCGACCGTCTCGCCCTTGCGGACCGCAAAACTGACGCCGTCCACGGCCCGGACCATCCCCCGCTTCGCCTTGAAGCTGGTCCGCAAGTCCTGCACGTCCAGTAGAATACCGTTTGGTTCGGTCATCAGATTCCTCAAATCACGGCGTATTAGTAGACGCGCCCTCCGGACCGCGTCCACCATAAAAAGAAACGAGCGGCACGGTTTTCCGGAACGATTTTCAACGATTTTTCCAACCCTTGGAAAAACAGCTCTACATTTTTCCAAGGTTTGGAAACTTTTCCGCCAGGTGCGGACCGAACACGAGCAGGCCGATCACGACGGCGCCGATGGCGGAGATCAGGACGGCGCCCGCGGCGACATCTTTCGCCTTGCCCACCAGCGGATGGTAGTTCGGCGAGGCGACGTCGGCCAGGAACTCGAAGGCGGTGTTCAGCGCTTCGGCGGTCCACACGGCCATGACGGCGAGGACGATCCAGCACCACTCGCCGGCGGAGAGCCCGACGTAGAACCCGCCGCCGCAAACCACGACCGTGGCGAGCGCGTGAATCCACGCGTTGTGCTGCGACCGCAGCATGGCCAGAATACCCCAAAACGCGAAAGTGAAACTCCGGAGGCGCGCCGCCATGGAAAAGGGCTTGTTCATGCGGGCTGCTGCTGGGACAGGCAATGCACGCTGCCGTTGCCAAGAACAAGGTCCACCGCGTGAATGCCGACCACGGGACGATCGGTGAACAGCTCCGAAAGAATACCGAGCGCGATGCGGTCGTTCGGGTCGTTGAAGGTGGGCACGAGCACGGCGGCGTTGCAGATGTAGAAATTCGCGTAGCTTGCCGGCAGGCGGCGCCCGCCGAAGGTGAGCGGCCCCGGCATCGGCAGCGGCACCACCTTGAGCTTCGAGCCGTCCTCCAGCCGCATGCCCTGGAGGCGCTCCCGGTTCTCCGCCAACGCCCGGTAGTTGACGTCCCGCCGATTGTCCTCCTGCGCCAACACGACCGTTGTCGGATTGACGAACCGGCACACATCGTCGACGTGGCCGTGCGTATCGTCGCCCGCGATCCCCTTCCCCAGCCACAGCACGTTGGTGACGCCGAGCGACTCCTTCAGAGCCGCTTCGATCTGCGCGCGCGTGAGGCCCGGATTCCGCACCTGGACTTCTGCGTCCAACAGGCACTGCTCGGTGGTGACCAGCGTTCCGCGTCCGTTGACATCGATACTGCCGCCCTCGAGAATGAAGTCGCGGCCGCCCGAGCGCGCGTGGAACAATCGCACCTTCAGGCGACGCGCGGCGCGCGCGGGAATGGCGTAATCTTTTTCCCAGTCGGGGTGCAGCGCCCACGCATTGAAATGGAAATGGACCACGGCGATCTCGCTTTTTCCCCGTGTCCGCCGCTTGACGAAAATCGGCCCGCTGTCGCGCATCCAGCCCCGGTTCGTCGGCACGTTTAGAATTTCCACGCGCGCCACGTTGACACCGGCTTTGTCCAGGACGCGGCCCGCCCGATTGCCCTGGCGCGCGGATTTGACGAGCAAACGGACGGTCTCGCCCCGCGTGATCTTGCGGATCATCTCCCCGTAGGCCCATTCGACCGGCTCAATCTTGCCGGGCCAGTCATTGACGTTGTGCGGCCACGCGAGCCACGTGGCCTCGTGTTGCCGCCATTCGGCCGGCATCTGGAACCCGAGAGAAAAGGGAGATCGTTGAGCTGTTCTCATGATTCTTTGCTGTCCTGTTGCTGATCCAGGAACCGGCACGCGATTCCTTCATAGGCGTCGATTCGCCGGTCCCGCAGGAACGGCCAATGGCGCCGGACATCCTCGATCCGGTCGAGGTCCACCGTCCCGTACAGGATACTCTCTGCAGATTCCGAAGCCCCGGCCAAAATCACGCCCTGCGGATCCGCGAGGAAGGAGTGGCCCCAGAATTCGATCCCCTCACCGGACCCTTCGGGCCGTTCAAGGCCCACGCGGTTGACGGCGGCGACGTACACGCCGTTGGCGATCGCATGGCCGCGCTGGACGGTCTGCCACGCGTCGAGCTGCGCCGCGCCGTTCGCGTTTTTTTCGCGCGGGTTCCAGCCGATCGCCGTTGGGTAGAACAGGATGTCCGCGCCCCGGAGCGCGGCAATTCGCGCGGCCTCCGGATACCACTGGTCCCAGCAGATCAGGACGCCCACGCGACCAACCTGCGTATCGACCGCCTTGAAGCCCAGATCGCCGGGCGTGAAGTAGTACTTCTCATAATAGCCCGGATCGTCGGGAATGTGCATTTTCCGGTAAACGCCCGCCACCGTTCCGTCCGCGTCTATCACCGCGACGCTGTTGTGATACACGCCCGCGGCGCGCCGTTCAAACACGGGCACGATGACCACCAGCCCGAGCTTGGCAGCCAGCTTGCCGATGGAGTCCGTGGACGGACCCGGAATCGGCTCGGCCAGATCGAACAGCGCGGGGTCCTCCTTCTGGCAGAAATACGGCGACCGGAAAAGTTCGGGGAGGCACGCAATCCCGGCGCCGCCCGCCGCGGATTCCTTGAGCCGTGCCGCGGCCTTCGCGAGGTTCGCCGCGGGATCGGGCGACATCGACATCTGGATCAATGCGGCTTTGAATTTTCGCTGCATGCCTGGGCCGTAACCTGCGTTAAGCGGGAGTTTTTGTCAAGCGGGCCACGGATTCGCATGCGGGCGTATTTACACTTTCTAGAGGGCAACTTATCTAATAAGATGCCTCGGGATGAGAACGGAGCATGGGCAGCACGTGTTATTCATGATGTCGATTGCGCACAAACTATCCATCGTGTGGATGATCGCCTGCGCGGCCCTGCCCGTCATGACTGCCCAGGGCGCAATTTCCCCGGAACCTCCACCCAACGTTCCACCGCCTCCGCCTCTGATGACCACGGCCTTCGTGCGGGTCACGGTGCCATGGATCGCCGTCCCCATCCAGAGCACTCCGGTAACCTGTGAGGTGGGCAGCCACGTGATGCTGATCCAGGAAAACGACGACTTCTTCATCACGATGTGCAGCAACCGGTATGAAGGAACGTTCCTGGCCGCCTTCCCCGTCTACACGCGGGAGGGTCGCCCGGCGTGGACCACGCCTGAGGAGAAGGTTTTCTTCGCGTACAGGACCACGTCCTGCCGTGGAACATTGTACTTCAAACAGGGCGACGAACTGCCCGTGGACGCCGAGACACGCAACGGGTACAAGGTCCGCCTGGAGCGGTTCGGTCATGCCTTTCCGCTGTACCTGTCCCTGACCAATTCGGGCGTCGAGTTCATCGCGGCCCCTCCGCCGCCGACACCCGCTCAGATGGCCCAGGTCAGAGCCACTCAGAAGGCGGTCGCGGCGGCGGCCGCGACCCAAAAAACGCCAACCTCATCCTCGCCAAAGTTGTCGGCCGCTGCACCTCCGCGCCTGCCCCCGGTGAAGCGGTACATCGTCACTCCCGTGGG
>CALMZY010000072.1 GCA_937870865.1 uncultured Lentisphaerota bacterium
CATATTGCGAACACCCCCCCCGAAAAGCAACCTTATACTCGTAGACGCGATTTCGCCGTCGGCGGCCAGGTCCAAGGGTTGGAAAATCCTGCGCCGATTTTTCCAAACCTTGGAAAAACTGGCTTTCCCGGACTTTTCAAAACCTGTACTTTGCTCCGCGTCCCATGAACACGGAACAGGAAATCGTCACGCGCAGTCCGGAGGAAACCCACCGGGTCGCGGAGGACCTGCTGAAGACGCTGAAGCCCGGCGCCGTGCTGGCCCTGCACGGCGATCTCGGCGCCGGCAAGACGTGTTTCGTGCAGGGGCTCGCTCGCGCGATGGGCGTCCGGCGCGCGGTCGGCAGCCCGACCTTCACGCTGATCAACGAGCACGGCGGCGACGGCATGCGGTTGTACCACGTCGACCTTTACCGGATCCGCGATTCGCACGAGGCGCTCGGACTCGGTTTGGACGACTGTATTCACGGCGACGGCATCACCGCGATCGAGTGGGCCGAGCGCGTGGCCGATCTTCTTCCGAAAACCACGATCCACATCCGCATGTCTCCCGGCCGCCTGCCCGAAGAGCGTCACATCGTTATCCAGCGCGGCGGTGACTCATGATCACGCTCGCCCTGGAACTTTCCTCGCGTCATGGAAGCGCGGCCCTGCTGTCCGGCCGCGAGCTTCTGCAGGAAGAAACCTGGAATGAAAAGGATGTCCGTGGACAGCACGTGTTCAAGGTGCTGCCCGCGATGCTCCGCAAGGCCTCGCTCGCGATGGAGACCATCGACGTGTTTGCCGTCGGCCGCGGGCCGGGCTCGTACTCCGGCATGCGGGTCGCGATCACGGCGGCGCAGGCCTTTGCGCTGCCGGGGCAGAAGACGGTATTCACGGTGAGCAGCGGCGAGGCGCTGGCGCAGGAGGTCGCGGAAGCGGAGAAAGCTTCCCGCGTCGCCGTGGTCGGCGACGCGCGGCGCGGCACCGTGTGGTTCGGCGTCTTCGAGAACACCGGCCAAGGCCTGTCGCAGATCAAGCCGTGGACGGTGTGTACGCCGGAGAATCTTCCGGCGGAGCTGTCGGCGGACACACTGATCGCCAGTCCGGACTTGCACAAGCTTTCGTCGATCCTCAAGGAACTGAAACTCCGCCATCTTGAAGAGGATCGTTTCCCCAAGGCACGATTCGTGGGACAGCTCGCGGTGCGTAAACTGGAACTGGGCCTGCCCAGCGAAGCGCTCGTGCCGATCTACACACAGCCCGCGGTGGCGGCAAAGTAGACCCGGCATCTTGCCGCGTTTGAAGCGGTCTGGAGACCGCTTCTACTATTTCCTCGGCGCGGCGGTGGACGCACGGACCACAAGTTCCGCCGAGAAAACAATCTGGTGAGGCGAAGTGGCGTTGCCCTCGGCGAGCTTCTGAAAGAGTCGCTGGGCGGCCTTCCTGCCCATCCCCACCCGGTCGACGCGCATCGTCGTGAGCGGCGGCCAGACTTCCAGCGCGGCAGGAACATCATCGAACCCCACCACGCTGACATCCTTGGGAACCGACAATCCCCTGGCCCGCAAGGCGCCGTACGCCGCCAGTGCATTGACGTCATTGCAGGCGACAAGCGCCGTAACCCGCGGCTCGGCCTCCAGGATTTTCATCGCACTCTCGCAGCCGCCCGCCGGGGCCGCTCCGTGAACCAGTTCCTGCCGGTACGCGATCCCCGCATTCTCAAGGGCTTCACGGTATCCGAGCAGTCGCTCGTGATAACTGCCGCGATCGAGGGGCGCTCCTCCCACGAAACCGATGTGACGGTGTCCCAGTTGCAGGAGGTGGTCCGTCAACACGCGCGCGCCGCGCGTGTTATTGGTCACAACCGTATCGAGGTCCTCCGCTGCGGGATGGTAGTCCACCACGACAAACGGACAGCGGGAATCCTGCAGGGCGCCGATCACGTTGACCTCGACGGGACCAACGACGAGCAGACCGTCCACGCGGTTCTCGACAACAAATTTGGGAACCTCTCCAAGAGATAACGGCGATTTCTGCGCCGCCGAGGCAAACATGAGCGCGTGATTCCGTTCGCGCGTTTCCGCCTCGATGCCCGCAAAAACGCCGGCGTAAAACGGATTCGACAGGAACGCATGGGTGTCCAGGCCCGACAGAAGACCGATCGTCTCCGTCCGCTGGGTCACCAGCCCGCGCGCGTGCCCGTTGGGCCGGTAGTCCAGTTCGGCGGCCTTCCTGACAATCCTCTTACGCAGTTCAGGGCCCACCCCGGGCTTGTCATTCAGCGCGCGGGAAATCGTGCCGACGTTCACACCCAGCGATTCTGCCAGATCCTTGATCGTTGCACGCATGCCTCAAGAATTACCGCAATCGTTTGTTCTACTCAAGCCGTCATTTGCATGGAAACGACCCGAAAAAGGCCTTTTTTATGGCCAAATACGCCGCCGTGCAAAGCAAACGCTTGTAGAAAGACCAGTGAAACGACATCCGTCTGGTCCAAACCTTGGAAACAGACCAAATGAGAACACCCGCCGGAGTTGCCTCCGGCGGGTGTTCCTGTTCTGACTCAACTACCTACTCTGACTTCTTCTCGCAGGTGCAAGTCTCGCACTTGCAGCAGGTACACGTCTTGCAAGCGCACTGCTCGCACTTGCAGCACGCGCACATCGCGGGCTTGTCGGCAGGCCGCGCGCTGCAGCATCCCTCTCCGGCCAGGGCGGGCATTGCACCCATCACAAACAGAGCCAGGACCGGTACAGCCAGTGTGTTCAATATCGTCTTCATGATCATTTCCTTTGTTGTTGAACGTCTCCCGAAAACGGGAAGACAGAAACCTGATTGCTCTGCGTCCGCCGTCCAACGACGGCGACTTGCCGCGTTCAAACGAGCGGGCCAATCGGAGGCGGCGTGGGCGGCGCCTCGGAACGCCCAGGCGGCTTCAGTTCTGCAGGACAGAGGGTACACAGCAGGATCGAATCCGGTACGATCACAACGGGGTCCCCGGGAAGGCGACCGTACGAAGAGGTGCCCGGCGCGGCACATGCACA
>CALMZY010000073.1 GCA_937870865.1 uncultured Lentisphaerota bacterium
CTTCTCCATCGGCTCGAGGTGAATATCGCTCGCCTTCCGGCGCAACGCCTCCATCATGACCGTGTTCACGACGCGGATGACCGGCGCGCCCACGGCTTGCTCCTCCAAGTCCGTCGCCTGCGTCTCGACCTCCTGGTCCTTGGAGACTTCCACGTCGTTGTCGATGGCCTCCTCGAGCGCCTGTTCCAGCGATTCCTTCTGTCCCGCGAATCGTTCGAGCAATTCGTTGATGTCGCGCTCCGGCGCGACGAGCGGAACGATGTCGTGCTTGGTCACCGCGCGAAGATCGTCCAGGGCCAGGATGTTGAACGGGTCGCCGAGCGCGACCGTCAGCGTGTGGCCCACCCGGGACACGGGCACGGCCAGGTTCCGCTTCATCGCGTCCTGGGTCACCAGTTCGACCAGCTTCTCGTCGGGAGTGAAGTGAGAGAGGGAGATGGGCGGCATCCTGACGTATTCGGACAGCGCCAGCGCCAGCTCGCCGGGCGAGACCAGGTTCCTCTCGACCAGCAGTTTTTCGACCGGCTTCCCCAGCGTCTTCGACTCCTCGCGGACGATGTTGAGGAAGTCGCTCTTGACGTTGACGCGTCTGAGCAGGATCGCGAGGACTCTTTCTGATGCGGCGCTTTCCATCGGTCCGTTCCGTCAAAGACTGCCGTTATCGTACACCAATCCCCGGCGGCGGATAATTCAAAAGCCGGCTTTTGCGCGGCGGCGTCCGCCCCGGTACTACTCCTCCACCGTCACGGGCATTCCGATCCGGATCATCCGGATCAGCTTCTCGGCGTTCCAGTTGGCGAGCCGGAAGCAGCCGTGCGAGCCGGTCCGGCCGATCTCCTCGGGGCGCGGCGTCCCGTGCATGCCGTAGCCGGGCAGGCTGAGCGTGATCCATGCCACGCCCACGGGGTTGTTGGGGCCCGGGGGGATGATCAGCCGCTTGCCGAGCGCCTGGACTTCCTTGTCCTCCAGGAAGACCGCGGGGTCGAGCGTGTAGGTGGGTTCGGAAGCGCAATTCACGACGGTGAGCACGCCGGCCGGCCGCTTCTCCTTGTCCTTCGCGATGGAGCAGGGGAACTGCGCCACGAGCCGTCCGTCCGCATCGCGGGCGCGGACCAGCTTCTCGTTCAGCAGAATCGTCAGCGAGTCCGCCTTCGGAATATTGGACGGGCGCGGGTTCGGGACCACGAGCGTTGTCCCTGCGGGCGGGGAGGGCCACGCGGCGTCGGGATTGAGTTTCCGGACAGCTTCCTCGGCGGCGTGGTATTTCTCCGCGATCAGTTCGAGAAGGGTTTCGTACCCGAGCTGCGCCGCCTGCGATTTTCCCCACCAGGTTTTGGGGACGGGCGTCAAGGCCGCGAGTTCCTCGTCCGTCACGGTGTGCGTGGTGAACGCCGCGTCCAGGGGGCCGAGCTTTGCGAGCGTGAGTTCGTCCGGCTTCCCGGTCACCGGCAGCCCGTTCGCGCCCTGCCACGCGCGAAGCGCCTGCCGGGTCTTCGTGCCGATCACGCCGTCCGCGCAATTGCACGAAAAATTCCGTCGGTCGAGCAACGTCTGGATCGCCACGGCATCGCGGAAGGGCACCTCGGGCTTCGGCGGCGTAAGAGGCGGCGGCTTGACGCGGGGCGTGGGTGTTGGGGCCGGTCGGGGCTGCGGTTGCCCGCCGATGCGGGCGGGAGGTGGCTCCGACTCCGGCGGAACCGTCACACAGCCGGCGGCGAAAAGAAGAACAACGGAAACAAGCGCAATCGAGTTCCAGGTTTCAGGTTTCATTTGCCGTGGACCATCGGGACGAACACAACCGCCAAATCCTCTTCCTTCTCCACCTTCCCGTCCTTTTTCCGGAGAATGACGAGACGCTGCGTGCCTTCGCCGACCGGGACGATCATGCGCCCGCCGTCCCTGAGCTGTTCCACCAGCGCGGGGGGGACGTCGTCCGGCGCGCAGGTCACGATGATCGCATCGAAGGGGGCGTGTTCCGGCCAGCCCTTGTACCCGTCGCCGGTCCGCACATGGACCTTCGCGTAGCCTTCTTCGGCAAGCGCCTTGCGCGCGTGGTCCGCCAGCTCGGGAATGATTTCGATCGTATAGACGTCCGCCCCGAGCTCCGCGAGAATCGCCGCTTGATAGCCAGACCCCGTGCCGATTTCGAGCACCTTGTCGCCCGTCTCCGGGGCGATGCGTTCGGTCATGTAGGCGACGATATAGGGTTGGGAAATGGTCTGGCCGAAGCCGATCGGGCACGGGTGATCGCCGTATGAGTCGCTGACCCCGAGGTACTTTTCGGGGATGAACCGGTGCCGCTGCACCTTGGCCATCGCCTGGATCACGCGCGGATCCCTGATCCCGTAGCGTTCGATTTGCGCGATCATGGTGGTGTGACCCATGGACCCGTCCTCTTTCCGTGCGCGGGTTTCCGCCCGCGTGCACGACACATGAAACAGTATGAACCCGCTCAGAACGATCAGCAATCCCGCGCGCATGCCTCCACTATAAACGGCGGGCGCTCCTATTCCAAGAGTTGGAACCGACGTTCATCGGTGCGCCTCGGACGGCGACGAACGGCCTGACTTGCCATGGGCCCTGTTTTTTTGAGAAGGTATCCCACGACCGCCGCCGCAAGGCGGTCATCAGGTACACGGGCCGCGGTCGCACGCGGTTTGCCATGGGAGGTTGGTCGCGCATGAACGCAAACAGCCGCATCCTTCGATTGTTCCTTCTGTTGATCCTGCTGGCCGGTGTTGTCACCGCCCAGACCATTCCCGATATCCAGGTTCGGATCGAGGGTCCGGACGAAGTAGCCATCGGTTCGCCCGCGGTGTTCCGGGCCGTGGTGGAGGCGGACGAGGCCGGTGCGCCGATTGCCCGGGAAGCCGCGCTCGAGTGGATCTTCGACGGGAAGGTTGTGGCGAGCGGCCCGGTCTTCGAATACCGCGCCGCCCGGGTGGGCGCCTGGCAGATCAAGGTTCGGCTCGTGCGGGGGGACCGCAGCGCGAGCGTGCTCGCCAGCAGCAGCCGCACGTTGATGGCTACGCGCGCGGCCGAGCCGGCCGCCCGGTCGGCGCCCGCCGTTTCCGTCACGCCGCAGATCGTTGCGCCGGTTGCCGCGCCGAGCGGTGCGCCTGGCGGTGCCTGGGTCCTTGAAGATACGAAGGAAGTGGTGAAGCGAAGCCGCGCGACGGACAGCAAGAACCGGATCTCGATTTCCGGAACGTCCTGTGTCGCGGCGCATGAGATGCCGTGCGCGGGGAACGCGGCGATCCTGCTGCGATGGACCGAACCCCCGGCCCGCCTCGCCCCGGGCGACACGTTGAGGATGGATCTGACCGAAGAACTCGACCTGGCGCTCGACACCAATTGCGCGCCGGCCAAGCCGTTTGAAGTGGAGCTGAAAGCCACGTGGCTGGTTCGCAAAGGCGCGCAGGCCAGCCAGGCGGCCATTTCTCTTGTCGGCGCGGCGAAACAGCCGTTCGAGAAATTCAGAAAAGCCAAGATGATCGAATGGCCTGCGCCTTCCGGCGCGCTGAACGACAAACTGATTGTCGAAATCAAAGTGGAAAGTCCCGCCGGGACGGCCTCGAAATTCTACACGTACATCTTCAAAAATGCCGGCGAAACGGCTTCGGCGTCGGTCCCTGCGCCCGGGGCCAAGGCGGGGCCTTTGTCGGTTGACCTGACGAAAGAATCGCCCAAGGGGAACCGGGTGCTTGCGGGCGAGCCCGCCGTTTTTCGCGCGAGCCTGCTGTCGGGCTCCGCGCGGGCGGACAACGCGTTTGTGCTGAAATGGAAATCGGAGCCGCCCGCGATGTTCAAGCTGGACGGCGCTTCCGCCTCCGTCGTGTTCACGAAACCCGGGCCGGCCCGGGTCTGGTGCGAGGCCTATCGCGGCGCCGACACCGCGAAACCTGCGGCCGTGTCCGCCCGTTCGAGCCTTGATGTCGTCGCGGCGCAGATCGAGATCACGATTGAACCGCCGGCCGCGAAGGTCGGCGACGAGATCAAGGCGAGCGTTCAAGCCATCAATGTGTTCAAGGGCGCCGAGATGCATTGGCTGCCTCTGCCGTCCAACGTACGGTTGTTGGGGCGATCCAAGGATGGCCGGGTCATCCAGTTCTACATGACCGATTCCAAGCCCGCCC
>CALMZY010000074.1 GCA_937870865.1 uncultured Lentisphaerota bacterium
GCCTCCCCCTCGATCTCTACACGTGGCGTTCACTGGCCTATGGACCCGGGTCGGAATCGTTGCTCGATATTCCCGAGTTCGATTACCGCTTTCGGAAAACCATGACGTTCAACGGACGGCGCGTTGTCGGCGTGTATCACTCCGCAGACCTGGCCATCAACAATATCTGGGTGGATGGGGTGGGGCACATTGCCTGCGCGTTCTTCGCGGTTGGCAACAGGGAGCGCGGCAATTTCTACGCGAACCAGATGGACAACATGATCGTGGACCGGAACATCGACGGCCGGCACCTGCGCGCTTTGCCCTATGTGCTCAACGAGCAGGGCGGTTTCGCCGACATGGCCATTGGGAAGGGCAGTGTCTCGCCCGTTGCCTGGTATGTCTTCGCCAAGAACCGTTTCAATCCGATGACATTGCGCTCCGCGGATTGAATCGATTCCTGAGTGCCGTTTTTTCCCGGCATATTTGCGCTTGGAAAGCACGGAGAGGGAGGATACTCTGACCTTTTGGCGCGGTGAGCTATGAAAGTAGCCAGCGACAAGGTTGTAAGGGAACCAAGCGGCTTTCAGATTCCTGGCGATGCGTACCGCCTCTTGATCGAAAAAGCCAACGATGCTGTTCTCGTTGCCGATGTCGAGACCGGCTTGATTCTTGATGCCAATCCACAGGCCTGTGTTGTTCTGGGAAGACCTCGCAAGGAAGTTCTGAAGCTCCGTCTGCCGCAGATTTATCTTCCCGACCAGGCGGGGTTGTACGACAAGCAACTTCGTGCCCTGATTGCGGAACGCAAGAGTATCCTGCAGGACGTAATCATCCGACGGCCGGATGGATCAGACATCCCCATCCGTCTTGGCGGCAGCGTGACGGACTGCCAGGGGCGTTTGATCGTCATGGTTGTTCTCCGGGATGTGTCTTCTTCCAGAGAGCCGAAGGCCGATATCGGCGAGCGCGAGAAGGCGGAGCAGGCGCTGCGCGACAGCGAGGAGAAACTCAAGGCCATCGTTCACGGGTCGCCGATCCCGCAGTTCGTCATCAACCGGGACCATAAAGTGGTGCAGTGGAACCGACCCTTGGAGGAAATCTCGGGAGTTAAGGAAAAGGATGTCATCGGTACGGACCTTCACTGGAAGGCATTCTACAACCAGGCCCGGCCCTGCCTTTGCGACTTGCTGGTGGATGGAAAAGAGGACGGAATTCCTGTCTGGTACGCCGGCAAGTCCAAGAAGTCCCGGGTTGCGCCGGAGGCCTATGAGGCAACCGATTACATCGCGCTCGTGGGACGATGGCTGCGTTTCATGGCCGCAACGATCAGGGATTCCAAGGGAAATGTCATCGGAGCCGTGGAGACCTTGGAGGACATCACCGAACGGAAGAAGTATGAGGACGCCCTGCTTGAAGCGCAGAAGCACCTGCAAGCCATCCATGACACTTCGCCGGACTTGATTTTCATACATGATCTGGAAGGACGCATACTGGACGTTAATGAAGTGGTGGTCAGAAGCCTTGGTTTCTCGCGCGCGGAACTGCTGGGAGCGCACGTTTCTGACATCAGCGGCGGAGGCTTCACGCAGGATCGTGCCGTGGAGTACATCCGGATGGCTGCCCAGGGGATGGCTCAGGATTTCGAGTGGGTGTGCAGGAAAAAGGACGGCACCGAGTTTCCTGCGGAAGTGCGTCTGCGCGGGTTCGAACATACGGCAAGCGACGGCAAGGGCGTGCAGTCGGTTCTTGCGATCGTGCGGGACATCAGCGAGCGGAAGCACGCGGAATCCGAGAGGGTCCGCCTGGAGGGGCAGTTGCTGCACGCGCAAAAGATGGAAAGCATCGGCCGGCTGGCCGGCGGAATAGCCCATGACTTCAACAATCTGCTCACCCCGATCCTCGGCTACTCGGATCTTCTCCTGAGTGAACTCACGCCGCCGGATCCTCGGTACGAATCGGTTTGCCACATTCGAAAGGCGGCCGATCGCGCGAAGGACCTGACTCGGCAACTGCTTTCCTTCGGCCGGAGGCAGACCCTCGAACTGCGGCCCGTCGACATGGCTGACATCGTTCAGAGGTTCGAGCCGATGCTTCGCCGCACCATTCGGGAAGACATTGACCTCGTCATCGATATCGGATCCGACGTCAACTATGTGCGTGCCGATATGGGCCAGATTGAACAGATTCTGATGAACCTGGCGGTCAACGCCCAGGATGCCATGCCGAACGGGGGATTGCTGACGCGGGGGGTGGAGGGGTTCAACCTGGATGAAGATTCAGCCGAGCAGTATCCCAACATGACTCCCGGCGAGTACGTGATGCTGTCCGTGAGCGACACCGGCGTGGGGATGAGCGCTGCCACGCAGAGACGGCTGTTCGATCCCTTCTTCACGACGAAGGAGGTAGGAAAAGGAACCGGCCTCGGATTGTCGACCGTGTACGGGATCGTGAAACAACATGGCGGATTTGTTTCGGTCTATTCGGAAGTCGGGAAAGGCAGCGTCTTCAAGCTCTATTTCCCGCGCATCTCCAAGCCCGTCGTTACGACGACAGATGCAGCGACAGGGCGCGAGGAACCTCGGAGCGGAAAAGGAGAAGTCGTGCTGATCGTGGAGGACAATCCGATGGTGCGTGACCTGGCGTGCGAGGTCCTGCGCCGGTTGGGCTACCACGTCATCTCGGCCGACAGCAGCGACAGCGCGTTTCACGTTGCAGATGTGTTCCCTGGGAAAATCGACCTGCTTCTGACCGACATCGTGTTGCCGAACATGACCGGTCAGGAAATCGGAAGGCAGTTGTGTGCCCGGAGAGAGGGGTTGAAGGTGCTCTACATGTCCGGCTTTGCCGGCAGTATCACGCACGATGGTGTTCTGGAGGAGGGGCTGAACTTCATCCAGAAACCGCTGACCCACGAATCGCTTTCGAAAATGGTGCGAAAGGTCCTGGATTCGAAGTAGCGCCGACTGCCCCAGGACCCGCGATCACATCCGTTCCAGCGCTTCCCGTCCGCTCATTCCGACAGCCACCCCTCTCTGCCGCGCAGCTTCGTTGGCCTCGCGAATCTCGCCCGCGAGCAGGTCTTCGATCGTCGCAATGGATGTTCCGCGGGTCGGGCGAACACGGGCCGCGGCATAGTGAAAGCGGTCCAACGCTCCCGCATCAATGGCGCCGCAGCCGACCAGCCCGTCGGGCGTGCACGCAAACACGAGGTTGACGGGTCCGGCCGGTATGACGTAGCCCTGCACGGTTTTCGCTCCGATCTGAATCGTTTCCTGTTTCATGAGTTCCTCCGGATGTTCCAAGGGTTGGAAAACTATAGCACAAGTTTTCCAATCCTGGGAAATGGGACGTTTTCAAGTCCCCGGGAATCCGTTATAAGGATCGTCCATGAGCGAGACTTTTCAAGAGCGGCTGGATGCCGTGAACCGGAGGATCGAGGCCGCCTGTGCCCGTTCCGGTCGCGATCCGGCCGGCGTGAAGCTGATCGCGGTTTCCAAGACGCACGGCCCTGACAGCATTCGCGAGGCGGCGGGCTGCGGGCTGCGCATCTTCGGTGAGAACAAGGTTCAGGAGGCCAAGGCGAAGATCCCCCTGTGCTCGGGCAGTCTCTCGTGGCACATGGTGGGGCATCTGCAGAGGAACAAGGTGCGCGAGGCCGTGCAACTTTTCGAGATGATTCATTCGATCGATTCGCTGAAACTGCTTGAAGCCGTGGATGCGGCGTGCGATGAGGCCGGCCGGAACATGCCCGTGCTTCTCGAGGTCAATGTCTCCGGCGAAAGTTCGAAATTCGGAATGCCGCCGGAGTCGGTTCCCGCGGCCCTCCAATCGGCAAGCCGCCTGATGCACGTGAGCGTCGTGGGGCTGATGACCATGCCGCCGTTCGCCGAGGATGTGGAAAAGGCGCGGCCTCACTTCCGCAGGCTGCGCGATCTGAGGGACCAGTGGCGCGCGGCGACGGGTGTTGGATTGGATGAGTTGTCCATGGGGATGACCCATGATTTCGAGGTGGCGATCGAGGAGGGTGCCACGTGGGTACGCGTCGGCACGGCGTTGTTTGGAGAGCGAGGTGAAACATGGCGACCGGCAGTCTCAGAGTAAACAAGGTGGTGTTCATCGGCGCCGGCAACATGGCCGAAGCGCTGGTGAAGGGGATGGTGGCCAGCGGCGTTTGCGAGGCGGACCGCATCTTTGTAACGGACGTGCGGCCCGAGCGGCTGGCCTTTTTTGAAAAGGAGTTCCAGGTCAAGGGGTTCGCCAACAACGTGGTGGCGGTGATGAAGGCGGATGTCGTGGTCCTGGCGGTCAAACCCCAACTCCTGGGTGATGTACTGGAGGAAATCAAGGGAGGGGTGGGAAACAGCCTGGTGATCAGCATCGCTGCGGGCATTTCGACCGGGTGGATTGAGAAGGGGCTTGGCGAAGGTGTTCGCGTTGTGCGCGTGATGCCGAATACGCCGGCGCTGGTCCGCGCGGGCGCGGCGGCCCTCTGCGGGGGCCGCTGGGCGAAGGAGGCCGACCTGGCCACGGCGGAGACGATGATGGCGGCGGTGGGGTTGGCCGTTCGGGTGCCGGAAAACAGCATGGATGCCGTGACCGCCCTGAGCGGCAGCGGACCGGCGTATGTGTTTCATCTGATGGAGGCCATGATCGAGGCCGCGCGTCACGCGGGCCTGGATGAGGCGATCGCGCGGAAGCTCATCTACGCGACAGTCAGCGGGTCCGCCAAACTTGCGGAAGCCACCGGCGCGGAGCCGGCCGAATTACGCCGGCGTGTGACTTCCAAGGGAGGGACGACAGCGGCGGCGCTTGAGGTTCTGGAAGAAAAGGCTGTTTACCACGCGTACCTCGGAGCCATCGCGGCGGCGCATCGTCGGGCGAAAGAACTTTCCGGCGGTTGAATGCCATGAGCAGAAAAAACAGGAAGGTCGAAGTGGTCACGGAAATACCGGCGCGCGGACACTCCCTTGGCGGCTTCATCCTGACAATCTTCTTCCTCGTGGCCATCTTCTACGTGGGAGTGTTCCTCGCGTGCCGCACCGATGGATTCCGGTCCTATGCCGAGGACTTCCTGGAGAGGCATCTGGGTGTTCCGGTTCACGTGAAAAGGATTCAGGCGACACCGTCCCTGAAACTCGTTCTCACCGGCGTGGTCACGGAGGGGGGCAGCCGGAAGGGGACCCCCGGATATCGGGTCAGGGAAGCGATCGTCCAATGGTCGGTGATGAATAAACTGCTTTCGCGCGGCGGCGCGTTGTCGGCGCTGGAGCTGAAAGGCTTCGGAGTATCTTTTGCGCCGGGTCAGTCCGGAGAGTGGGAGCCTTCCGCCCTCGCGAAGCTCGGTTCATGGGTGGCGGAGTGGGGGCGGTTTGATCTGGCCGCGCCAGCCGCCGTGACCGTTCAAGGTGACTTGCCTGCGACGGAAGAGGCGGACAAGAAACCGGCCCCGTCGACGCGCAGTGAAATGTGGGATCGCATCAATTTGTCGATCTCGGACGGGGAAATGTCCTGGTGGGACGCGGACAAACGGGAGCTCGCTTCCGTCTCGGGCGTTCGATTTGAGATCACACCCATCCGACTGCCCAACCGGAAGATGACGCACTACTTCCTGACCCTGGACAGCGCGCAAATCGGGACCCAGAGAAGCGTACGTGACTTCACGTTTGAGATGCTGAAGATGGCGTCGAACAGCATCGTGATTACCTGCACCGGAGAATGGGGGAGTACGCCGGATTGAGGCGGTGAACGTGGGCCCGGCTTCGTGTCGCGCAGCGCGCCACTTCGCCGCGGCAGTCTTCGTTCTCGGCTGCGCCTTGAACGAAGACTGGAGCCAACGGTCGGATTCGAACCGACGACCTGATCATTACGAATGACCTGCTCTGCCAGCTGAGCTACGTTGGCGCCTTCCCCGTGCGTGAGAATCCGTGCAACTATATGGGGCTTCGGTTCAAAGTCAAGACGCCTCCTGTTGCGCAACTTTCTTCGTGCCTTCTTTGCGCGGAGCCGCTAATAGATAACCCAAGCGGGACGTGAATATGCCTTATCGAGTTTTCAATCTGGAACAGGTCGCCGAATACCTGCGCCTGCCCGTGCCGGAGGTGAAGGAGTTTGTACGGACGCGCGAGATCCCCTGCGCGATGCAGGGCGATCGTCTGATTTTTCGGAAAAAGGAAATCGATGCGTGGGCTTCGCAGCGGATCATTGGGCTGTCGAAACAGAAGCTGACCGTGTATCACCGCAAGACCTCGGCGAAAGCGCATGATCTTTCCAAGCAGCACGCCATCATCCCTGAACTGCTGAAGCCGGACTACATCAACCCGAAATTGCACTCGAAGACCAAGGCGTCGGTCATCCGGTGCATGGTGGATCTTGTGGGAAGCACGGGACTGGTCACCGACACGCAGGATCTTCTCCGCAGCCTGGAGGAAAGGGAGAAGCTGTGTTCGACGGCCCTGGCGGGGGGGATTGCGCTCCTTCATCCGAAGAACCACGAGCCGTACATGTTCTCGGATTCTTTTGTAGCCATCGGCCGGACAATCCAGCAGGTTCCCTTCGGTTCGCCGGACGGAGCCACAACGGACCTGTTCTTCCTCATCTGCTGCCAGGATGACCGCATCCATCTCCACACGCTGACCCGCTTGTGCATGATGTGTCACTACACAAGCCTGCTCCTGGAGCTTCGCGAATCCAGGGATGCCGCGGAAATGTATCAGCGGATGGTCGAGTCCGAACAGGAAGTCATCCAGCAGCTGTAACCGCCCCGCGCCGCTACGCCGGCCATTTCAAGTCCCAGCCCTTCACGTGCGGGATGGCATCTGAATGAGTCAGGTCGAACCAGATGGGCGTCATCGAGACGTACTGGTTGTTCAGGGCCTGCAGGTCCGTGCCGTTCATATCGCCCAGATGCTCCAGCTCGCCGTCCATCCAGTAATACACGTTCCCGCGCGGATCGGTGCGGCGGTCGAACGTCTCGACGAATCGCGATCGGCCCATGCGCGTGACCGCGTAACCTTTCACATCTCCCGCCGGCAGGTTGGGGACGTTCACATTCAGAAGCGTGTTTTCCGGAAGGCCCTTGTCATGGATGACCTGGGCAAGGTGTCGCGCGACCCGGGCGCCGGTCTCCCAGTGGGGGTCCTTGAACGTGTTCATTGAGACGGCCATGCTGGGAATGCCGAGGATGGTGCCTTCCGTCGCGGCGGAAACGGTTCCGGAGTAGATCACGCTGATGCCGGCGTTCGGTCCGAGGTTGATTCCGCTGATGACCAGGTCCGGACGTTTGTCGAGCAGGGCGCAGACGGCCAGTTTGACGCAGTCCGCGGGCGTGCCTCCCACGGCGTAACCAAAGAAACTGCCGTTCTTGAAAACCTTGCGGGTCTTGATGGGATCGGACAGGGTGATGGCGTGGCCGACGGCGCTCTGCTCTCCGCTGGGGGCGACCACATGAATTTCGCCGAGATCCTTTACGGCTTCGTAGAGTGCGGCAATGCCGGGAGCGTGAATCCCGTCGTCGTTGCTGATGAGGATGCGCATGGCGTCATTCTGCATGGCGTACCGCGCGAAACAAGCATCAAAAGAAAGTCCAAAGTCTAAAGTCCAAGGTCCAAAGTGGTCTTCTTCGCCTTTAGACTTTGGACTTTGGGCTTTGGACTTGGTACTGTGCATTTGGCCGTGCTAGACGGGGAGGTAGCGGTGCCCCGAAGCCCTGAGCTTGTCGAAGGGTGGACCTGCAACCCGCTATAGCAGGGTTGAATCCCCGCGTGAGACGGTCGCGGAAGGGTTTTCGCGCCGGCGAGAGGCGTTGACGGTTGGAGCTTATGCGACGGATACGGGCGAACCCCGTCAGGACCGGAAGGTAGCAGCGGTAAACCATGTTCATCCGGGTGCCGTAGGTATTCTGGCCCGAGTCTCGAACCGGAGTGCGAAGCTCTGAAGCGACCACCGACCGCGGGTGCACGGTCATGTTGAAGAATGGGGTGCTGGAGTGGTGGAGTAATGGAGTGGTGGGATAGGCAACACTCCAATGCTCAATACACCAACACTCCGAGGAGTTGGACCATGGCTTATGAAGTCATAGCCCGAAAATGGCGGCCTCAACAGTTTGAGGATGTTGTTGGGCAGGAACATGTTACACAGACGCTGAAAAACGCGATCAAGAGCGATCGCGTCGCGCATGCGTATCTCTTTGTCGGCCCTCGCGGCGTGGGCAAGACGTCCACGGCGCGGATATTTGCAAAGGCGCTGAATTGCGCAAAAGGGCCGACGGCCACGCCGTGCGACAAGTGCGATGCGTGCCGGGAAATCATGGCGGGCAATAATCTCGACGTGATCGAGATCGATGCCGCATCCAACACAGGCGTCGACAACGTCCGCGATCTTCGCGACAACGTGCGCTATGCGCCGGCGCGCGGTCCCTTCAAGATATACATCATCGATGAAGTTCACATGCTTTCCATGGCAGCGTTCAACGCCTTGCTGAAGACGCTGGAAGAACCGCCAAAGCACGTGAAGTTCGTGTTCGCCACGACGGAGCCGCAGAAGGTTCCCGCCACGATTCTCTCGCGGTGCCAGCGGTTTGACCTGCGCCGGATTTCGGTCAAAGACATCGTCAAACGTCTTTCGGAAGTCGCCGCGGCGGAGAAACTTGAAATCGACGAGGACG
>CALMZY010000075.1 GCA_937870865.1 uncultured Lentisphaerota bacterium
GGATCATTTTCTGGAGCCGGCGCGAGACGGCGTCCGTGCCGTTGAGCGCGGGCGCCCTGCCTTCGAACGCAAACAGAACCCAGGCATCCGCTTTTTGGGAACACAGCGCCGATGGGGTGATGGAGACTCTCATGATGGTCAGCGGCACCCGGCGGGCAGAGCGGCCTTCGCCTCGGGCTTGCCCTGTTCGTCGTTCACGTCGAAGCCGACGCCCGCGATCAGGTACTCGATGTTCTTGATCCCGAGTTTCGTGCCGTTGTACGTGATGGACATCGTACGGTTCTCGATGTCCGGCTCCGCCGAGACGATTCCCTCGATCGAACTGAGGGCGCCCTGGATGATCTTGCTGCATTCGAGCGACTTCATCTGCGGCACTTTCACGACAAGAGTCCGAACATCCTGCCTGAAACAACCGCAGACCATGCAAGCCAGGACCACCGCAAACCCAATGAAATAACGAGCTGGTTTCATATGCTGATGCACCTTGTCGCCACGCTGGCGTTTTACGGGACGTTACAGGAAAAGGGGGCCTTCGTCAACGGGTGTTGGGGAGCGCTGTGTAGGGAAAAAGAAACCTTTGAACACTTGCAAAGGACGGTTGTCGAAGTATGTTGACGAGTGGAGGGGCGGATGTACGTTTACCCATGGGGTTCCTCACCCCGACCTCCTTGGCGTGCAACGCCCTTCCACTCTCTTCCCGCAACTCCCGGCCACTCACGACGAGTGGCCTGTTCGTTCCGCAATCAAGCCGAGAGCCAGTCGCGCGCGGTTCGCCACGCCGGGATGAGTGGACCCGGACTTCTGAATCAGCTCCCTGTAACAGGCGGCAGCCTCGTCCATGCGATTCTGTTTGAAGAGGGTCAGCCCGAGATTGTGAAGAGCGGTCAGGGATTTCGGATCCTTCTGAAGCACGCTGCGAAAAAGCTTCTCCGCCGCGGGGTAGTCGCCCTTCGCAAAATACGTATTGCCCATCAACAGTTCGACGGCGGGCGCCCCGCGCATGCCATCCCACAGCTTCTGGTAGGTCGCGATCGCCCCGTCGTAGTTCCGGCTGGCGTACTGCTGCCGTGCCAGTCCGGCCAGCGCCTCGAGGGTGGCGGTCGGAAGAGTCCTGCGCGCGATGATGGCCGTGGTGACCACCCCAACTCCCAGCACGAGAATCGCGACGGCCGCGCCGATGACCGCGGCGCGGTGGCGGTCGAGCCATCGAAGTTTCCTGGACGCCGCATCGGTGGCTCCGGTGTGTTCGTTGCCGGCGGCGGTCACCATGACGGAAAGGGCTGAGGGGATCACCGGTTGTGGAATCGCGGAGCGGCGGTTGTCGCTCGGCGTCTGAAGCTCGTTAGGCAGATCCCCCCCGGCATCGAACCGTTGCGCGAGGCGCCCGGACAAGGTGCTGGCAAACGCCTGCAATTCCTGTCGCGCTCCGGTTCGGGTGAGCGCTTCCAGGAGAAGAACCTGGTGCAGGGCGGGGATGGGCGGGGTTTCCGTTTCGTCCTCCCAGCGGAGCCACAGGGGGGCGCCGCACGGAGTGTGAAACGGGGCCCGGTTGTTCATCTGGCGGAGCAGCGGTTCCTCGTGGCGCGGCGGCAGTTCCCTCCAGAGGAGTGGGAGAATCGACGCGACAGAGACGCGCTCAATGGGCGTGCCATTTTCATAACGGCTTCGGAATACCTTGGCCTTGTTGTCCCAGAGACTCTGCAGGAGATGCCGGGTCAGAATTTCATGTTCCGCATCCAGCCCCGCGCGATCGAACGTGAATTGCGGCGCGGCCTCGCAAAGCTGGAGGAAGGCCTCGATCTCGCAGATCAGAAATGTGGCGAGATCCGGCGACTCCAACTCCGCATCGAATGCCTGCGGGATGATCGATTCGGAGGATGCCTGCCAGCAGTGGATCCCGCAGGCGCGCGGGTCGGTGTGCGAAACGGCGTGTGCGAGGTAGCGGTATAATCTGGGCAGGACGTAGTCCAGGAATTTCGGATGACGACGGCGCTCCCACGCGGCGGAAGCCGCTTGAGCGAGAAGCGGCCAGGCCGGCGAAGGAGTGAGCACGGCGCCGTCCGCGGAAAGCGATGCGGGGATCGAACCGTTTTCCGTCTGGCATGACAGCACGCTGCAAACGATGTCTTCAGCCACGGAGGGGTCAATCGATCGCCATGCGAGGACCAGGGGCAGCGTCTGGTTGGCGTCGAGAACCGTTCCTTCGATCCTGTCCCCGACGCTCCACCGAAACGGGAAGGCGCCGCACGGCGGCCGGATTCGCGAGATCAGGCTTTCGACGGCATACCAGAGATGCCGGCGATGGAGCGGGACAACCTGTCTGTCGTTCCAGAAGGAGTCCCTCTGTGCGATCTCCTTGTCGAACAGTTCATCCGCGTTCTCCTCCAGCCAATATCGGGCGCTATCCATGGATTGGGTATGGACGCCCTGGCCGGCCATGAGGCAGAACCGTGTTTCGTCAGCCGAATCATTTCTCGTCAGCAGAGCGTGCCGGCCGGGCAGATCGATCCATTCAGTGTTGCCGTCCCTCTGCGCCTCGCTTTCCGCGCAGAAAAGCGCGGGAGAAATGCCCGGTTCGGATCGGCCGACCAGGATTCCCGGTTTGACCAGGAGGCATGTGCAGGCGTTCGTCCCGGACTGCTGCGGAAACGATATGCGGAAGCCATTGGCGAGAAGAACCACGGAGGCGGTGCCGACAGCATCGGGCAGTGAAAGATGGAAACTCCACGATGCGGGAACATCCATGGGCGCGAGATCGCCGGGATTAGCCAGCGCCCTGAAACATCCGTCTGCGACGGGGTCCTCCGCGGAGTTCCATCCTGAGACGGAGAACGTCCAGTCTTTCGTCCAACGCAGCAGCGGAGGCCGGTCTTTGGGAGTATCTGCCATTATCCGTGCCCTGTTCCAGGGGCCTGTCCGACATTCCGCGCTTATGATGGCACGTCTTGTTGTGTTGGGCAAGACGGCTCCGTTTTCCAGAACACAACAAGAAGGCAAGCCGGACAGAATGGCGGTTGATTCAGGACATCCTTTTTCCTATGGTGTTGATTGTGCGATGAGAATAATGGAGAACTCCGTGCGGGCCACGACGGCGCGATGTGTTCCTGATCAGCTTGGGAGACGACCGTGAAAAGACAACTCCTGATTTTCTGTGCGATGTGGATTTCCCTGGCAGGGGATGGGTTTGGCCAGACGGAAACGAAAATGAAGGTCGTCGGTCAACGGGTGAATCTGCGCGCCAAGTCGGATCTGCAGTCTGAAGTGGTCGGGCAGGTGGCGGATGGAGAGTACCTGGTGGCCAAGTCGTTCCAGGACGACTGGGTGGAAGTTGCGGCGCCCGACAGCGTGGACCTCTGGGTGCACCGCGAGTTCATCAAGGACAACCAGGTCATGGCTCCGAAGCTTTACGTGCGCGGCGGGCCGGGGATCAACTACTCGGTTGTCGGTACGCTTGTGCGCGGCGACACGATTATCCCGAGAGGCGATTTCGGCGAATGGATCAAGGTTGTGCCCCCGGCGGAGTGTTCCCTTTGGGTCAACCGGTCCTACGTCCAAGTCCTGCAGCCTGAGAAGAGCAGGCCGGTTGCCGCCCAGAAGACCGTTCCGGAAGCGTCCGTCAAGCAGGCGGAGCAGGCGGTTCCCCAAGCGATGGAAGCACCCGATATCTATACCCCGCCTGTGGTTGCCGTGGTTCCAGCTGCACCGGTTGTCGAATCCGCTCCGCAACAACCGGCAACGAACGCGCCGGCGGATCTCGCGTTGATCCCCCTGGCGGGCCAGGGGCGGGTCGTCCAGCGCGAAGGCATTCTTCGCCTGTCCGGGCTTGTCTGGGGCAGGCCCAGTCGTTTTCGTCTTGTCCGCTACGAAGGGAACCGGATTGAAATGATCTGTTACGTTCGGGGCAACAGTGGCCAGATGAATTCGCTGCTGGGCCAGCGCCTGCTCATCCGGGGGCGGGAGTACTGGGTTCAGGGCGTCAAGCATCCCGTGGTTATTCCCGACGAGATCATACCCCGGGCGTCCATGTAGAGAACGCGGATTCAGAATATGCACCGATGGCATTTCCAGAGGCTGTTTCGGTGGTTTATCCCTGTATTCTTCTTTGCGGTTGCCTTGTGCGTGGTCATCGCGCGGCAGAAATCCTCGGGCGTTGGCCTTTCGTTCCAGGACGACGGCGTGTACGCCGACTTTGCCGTGGCCCGGAACGTGGTGGAGAACCAGGTGTATGCGCTTCATCCGGACCAGGCGGCACCGGGCGTGCGCAATGTCCTGTGGAGGTTCCTGCTGGCCGCGATCATGCTTGTCTCCGGAGGCGAGCGCGAAGCGGCGTATATTCTCGGCGCCGTGTTCAGCCTGTTGACGATCCTGCTTTGCCTGCGATTGTCGCACCTGCTGTTCCCGTTCCCTCCGTTCATTATTTACGCCGCCGTCCTGCTTATTCTTGCCCCCTCGTTCTTATTGACGGCCATGGATCGGCCGTCGCTCTCCATGTTGACGGCGATTCTCACCGCCGCGTGCCTGTTCCATGTCGAGGGGCTGACGGAGCGCCGCTCGCCGCTTCCGATGCGGTCGGCCGTGTTGGTGGGGTTGCTGGCGATGAACCATCTGGAGTTTCTCATCGTGTGGATTGTTTTCTTCATTCACGCACTGGTCATGAACCTGTTCGGCCGCGAGCGATCGAACAGCGCGGCATTCGTGGTGACCCGTGCTTTGACGGGTGTTTTCATTATCGTCCTGTGTCTCTTCCCCCTGATCGCGTGGAATCTTTCCGTCATCCAGGTTCCGTGGCCCCAAGTGGTCGGCGCGCCGTTTGTCATGGACTGCTGGGTGTCGGAAGGCCCCCTGGCGGCGATCCAGTCGTACTTCTCCTCCGTGCGAGAGGGAATGGTGACCGCTGTTTCTCTGTTGTACGGCACGCCATTCCTGTCCGGCCCGTTTGAACGGATCCTGCTGTGGTTCGGAGTCCTTTCCATCACGGGGCTGGCAATCTGGCGGCCTGAAGAACGTCCGTATACCCTGCTGCTGTTCCTCCTCCTGTTGATGCCCCTGAGCTATGCGCTGATCTACCCGTCCCTGGGCTGGGGCGCGGCTCTTCCGGTCTACAGTTCCATGACCCCCTTGTTCGTCGTCGCGGCAGCCTTCGGAATCTTCCGCGTGCCGTTTCTTGTCGAGGGGTTGTACCGCAAGTGGAAGCAAGGGCTGCCGGCGGCGTACGGATTCAGTGCATGGTGGATTGCGATGGGTTCGATCCTGCTCCTGGTGTGCCTGATCCGGAGCGGCTCCCTTTTCAAGGAAAGGAATAAGAGCCTGTCCGGGCAACTGGAAGCGCGTTCGGCGGTGTCGGATGCGATCGATTCCGGCGCGATCAAGGGCAAGTGGGTGGTGACCGACCAGCCCGGATGGATCGCCTACCGGCACCGGACACGGGTCCTGGATCTTACGGGCGAGTTTTCTCCGCAGGTTCTTGCCTGCCTGGACGGCAAAGGGGGCCTCGACGCATCCGAACTGGGAGTTTACCTCGCCGGCGAGAAACCGGATTCCATGGTCCTCTGGACGCCCGAAAGCGAGGCGATTTCATCGTTGGTGCCGTGCGAGCCGGTCGTTCGCGACAGCGCGCGTCCCGCCCCGGAATGGCCGAAGATATGCGCCGTCAGCAACTTCGGCGCTTTCTGAAGAACTCCTGCATCACGTCCCTGCATTCGTCCTCGAGAATCCCGGGCAGGATTTCCGCCCTGTGATTGAGTTCGCCGCTCTGCAGAATTTTGAACAGGGAGATGCATCCTCCACGCTGTGGATCGGTCATGCCCCAGACGACGAGGGGGATGCGGGCGTGTACGATGGCCCCCGCGCACATGGGACAGGGCTCCTTGGTGACGTAAAGAATGCAGTCGGTCAGGCGCCAGTCGCCGACGGCGCTCGCCGCCTGCGTGATCGCGATGATTTCGGCGTGCGCCGTCGGGTCTTTGAGCAGTTCGACCTGGTTGTGAGCCTGGCCGATCAGTTTTCCATCCCTCACGATGACGGCGCCGACCGGCACCTCGCCCTTGCTGGAAGCCATGCACGCCTGCTTCAGGGCCAGCCGCATCCATGCCGCGTGGGGATTGATCGCTTCGTTCATTGTGTCCATTATTGACGAAGTCTCCATGCGCGGCAAGCATCGCGAAGGCATATGTATTTGAACTCGAGGGCGTTCTTCACTAAAGTCCCTTGTATGCTACGTCTTCCCGCTTGGATGCGAACAGATCTTCGGACGGATCGCGAGTTCACCCGCGTGCACGGGCTGCTTGCCGATCGCGGCCTGCATACCGTGTGCCAGAGCGCCCGGTGCCCGAACCGGCATGAGTGCTGGAACAACGGCACGGCGACGATGATGATTCTGGGGGATACCTGCACGCGGCGGTGCCGTTTCTGCGCCGTGTCCAAGGGTTCCCCGTCCGGCGTGGATGCCTCGGAGCCGGACAGGGTGGCCGCGGCCGCCAAAGAGATGGGGTTGCGATACGCGGTACTCACGAGCGTGACGCGCGACGATCTCCCGGACGGCGGAGCCGGGGTGTTTGCGGAAACCATCCGGGCGATCCGGCGCGAGATCCCCGGCGCCGGTGTCGAGGTTCTGGTTCCGGATTTTCAGGGAGCGAGGAATCCATTGAACACGGTGCTGGAAGCCGGACCGGATGTTTTCGCGCATAACCTGGAGACGGTGCGCCGCCTTCAGCCCCTTGTGCGGCCCCAGGCGTCCTGCGAGTGTTCCCTGTCCGTTCTTCGGTTCGCAGCGGACTTCCGTCCCGCCGTGGTGGTCAAGTCGGGGCTGATGCTGGGGATGGGCGAGAGCGACGAAGAAGTTTTCCAATCCTTGGACGATCTCCTGGTGGCCGGTTGTGAACTGCTGACGCTGGGTCAGTACCTGGCGCCTTCGGCGGCGCATCATCCGGTGGCCCGTTTCCTGACGCCCGATGAATTTGACGGCTTGGCGGACAAGGCGCGAATGATGGGTTTCAAGGGAGTGGCGTCCGCACCGCGCGTCCGCTCGTCCTACAAAGCCGCGGAGTTGCTGAGTGCCGTCCGGAGGGGGACCGCGTGCCGAAGATCCTGATTTGCTACCTGGTGAGAAACAGCGGCCATCACGCCGCGGCGCGTGCCGTGGAGGCCGCCCTCCATAAGGTCAATCCCGCGGTTGAAACGCTCTGCGTGGACCTCCTGGAGTATTCGCATCCGCGTTGGAGCGCGCTGATTCAGAAAACGTACATGGTGACCATCCGCCGCACTCCGGAAGTCTGGGAGGCGCTGTACGACAGCCCGTGGCTCGATTACCTGACGCGCAGGATCCGCACGCTGATCCAGAGAGGCAACAGCAAACCTCTTGTGTCGCTGATGGAAGATTTCAAGCCCGATGTCGCCGTCTGCACGCAGGCGCACCCGCTGGCCGTTCTCAATGCCTACGCGGGCCGGCAGGGCATCGACCTGCCGCTCTGGGGAATTGTGACGGACTACATTCCGCATCGCTTCTGGGTCGTCAAAGGCAACGTTCAATACGTGGTGCCGGATGACGCCGCCGCCGAGCGGCTTGTCTGGCTGGGCATAGAGCGCAGGAGAGTTCGTGTCATGGGAATTCCGGTTAATCCTGGATTCATCAACCGGGTGAAGGGGAAGATCTCCCGCGACAAGGGCCGGCGGGTGCTGGTCATGGGCGGAAGCCGCGGGCTGGGAGCGAAATACCGCACGATACGCGCACTGGATGCGAGCCCCGAGGATTTCGTGATCGATGTGGTTACGGGGATGAATCGGAGGCTCCGCTCGCAGCTCGTCCGGCGCCGAAACCGGTTCAAGCATCCCATCCGGATACGCGGGTATGTGAAGGACGCGGCCACGCTGATGCACAAGGCGAGCCTGCTGATCAGCAAGCCGGGCGGGGTGACGTCCGCGGAGGCCATGGCGGCAGGTGTTCCCATGCTGCTGATCAGGCCTTTACCGGGACAGGAAAGCGGAAATACGGACGTGCTTGTCCGTCATGGCACGGCGGTTCACATCCGCCACGATCGGGACGTGGAGCCCGTGGTGACCTCGCTGATGAGAAATGGGGAACTGCTCGGCATGATGAGGGAGAGGGCCCAGGCCGTCGGTCATCCGGCGGCCGCGGTGAACATTGCGGAAACCATATTGGCCGGGCTTGAGTCAAAAGCATCGCTCAGGTAGAAGCCTCAGGAACATGAACGAGTATATCACGTACAGGCTGGCATCGATCCTGTGCCGGATGTTTCCCGAAAAACTGGCCTACTGGTTTGGCCTGCGCATCTCGGATATATTCTACGCGCGCAATCACGTCGGCCGGCAGGCGATCGTATCCAATTTGAAGCGAATCTACCAGGCGCGCGGTGTCGTCCCCGCCGAGGCCAGCCTGAGGGGGTTGTCCAGGAAGACGTTCCAGTACTTTGGCAAGTACCTGATCGATTTTTTCCGGTACGCGCGGCTCACGCCCGAGGAGGTGCGTCAGCGCGTGAGCCTCGAGCACCTGGAGTACCTTGAGCAGTGCCTCGCGCTCAAGCGGGGCGTGCTCGTGCTGACGGCCCATTTTGGGAATTGGGAGCTGGGCGGCGCCGCGATCACCGCGCTGGGTTACAAGGTCAACGCATTGGTGCTGCCGGCGCGGCTCGAGAAACTGAACCAGATGTTTCAAAAGCAGCGCGAGAAGCGGGGTGTGAAAATCATCCCCGTCAACCGGTCGGCCGTGATCAGCATGATCCGTTGTCTCAAGGACGGCGAGATTGTGGCGGTGCTTGGCGATCGCGATTTCACGCCCAAGGATGACCGGATCGAATTCTTCGGCGAGCCGGCGCGCATCCCTCGCGGGCCCGCGTGGCTGTCCATGAAAAGCGGCGCGCCCATCCTGCCCGCGTTTATCCTGCGGCAGGTGGATGACACCTTTCTCCTCCGGTTCCATCCGCCGATTCTTCCCGCGCAGGAAGGTTCGATGGATGCGATCCGTGCAAAGATTTGCCGCGTATTGGAGAAGGAGATCGGCGAGCGGCCGTACCAGTGGTTCATTTTCGATGATTTCTGGGCGGGCAACAACCAATCGGAAGGCGGTCACATTGAAACAGGACGACCGGAGTCAGCATAAGTTCTGCGTGATCATTCCTGCGTTCCACGAGGAGTCGAGAATCGCCGCGGTTGTCCGCGCGGTTCGCGAGCAGGGACTGGATGTCGTTGTCATCGACGATGGGTCCGGCGATCGTACCGCGGCGGAAGCGGAGGCCGCGGGGGCCAGGGTGATTGTGCATCCGCAGAATATGGGCAAGGGCGTGGCCTTGAATACCGGGTTCGAATATGCCCGCGAGCACGGATTCCATGCGGTGATCACGATGGATGCGGACGGACAGCACGCGCCCGCCGAGGCTCCCAAGTTCATCGAGGCCTATGTGCGAACCGGGGTTCCTGTCCTGATCGGGAACCGGATGGCGGATGTGGAGAACATGCCGAGGATCAGGCTGTGGACCAACCGGTTCATGAGTTGGATTCTGAGCCGCGTGATGGGCCAGTATGTGCCGGATACGCAATGCGGATACCGATTGTACCGGTGTGATGTCCTGCCGTTTGTTTCGGCGCGCGCGGAACGTTTCGCCGCAGAATCGGAGGTGCTCCTGCACATCGCCCGACACCTGCTGCCCCGCCAGGAGGACTCAGG
>CALMZY010000076.1 GCA_937870865.1 uncultured Lentisphaerota bacterium
CCTGATCCTTGAAAGTCGCCGTGTTGGTGGACAAGCTCTGGAAATCGGCCAGCCGGTTGACGGGGATCTGCGACCCGGACGCGAACGAGTTCCGCCCGTTGCCGCCGACATAGGCGCCGCCGGCGAACTCCTCTTTCGGCCCAAGAACGATCGCGTTGGTCCCCTGGTACAGCGTCGCCGTATTGGACCAGTACATATTCTCCCACGGTCCCCACGTCCACAGCGACGGAACTTCGAAGGCGTCGATCCACTGCTGATTGGAGCTGATCAGCCCGTCGGAGTCCAGGTCCTGGAACTGGGCGATTGTCTTCGAGGCGTAGAACGGAACACTGCCGATCACGCGGCCGTTGCCGCCGACGTACACGCCGCCGGCCTCGGGCGCACCGCTCATGACCAGCGCGTTGGTCCCCTCCACGGCAGACGACGAATTGCCCCAGGCGTATCCGTTCGTTCCCCACGGACCCCAGTTCCAGGATCCGAGGCTCTCGAAGCCGTCGACCCAGGTGTGGTTGGAGGCCGTAAAACCGTCCGAGTTGAGATCCTGGAATTGCGCGAGCGTGTTGGAGGACGAGAACGACGGGCCGTCAAGCGTCTCGAATCCCGCCAGCAGGAACTGGTTCGTAATGAAATACTTCGGTTCGAACGCGGCGGCCGTCTCCGCAATCATCATCGGCTTGTGGTGGCCGACCGGGTTGTCGGGATCGGAGAAGGTCCAGTAGAAATCCTCGAAGGTGTCATCGTAGTAGTCGTCGTTGTCCTGATTGTAGCCTCTCTCGATCGCGTTCTTGAACTGGAAGTCCAGCACCTCGTCGCCGTTGCCGTAGGAGCGCCCGTTGTAGACGCTCATGCCCACCCAATCCACGTACTCATCGCCGGGGTAGATGTCTTCGTAGAACGGCAGGGGGTCCGGACCGTTCCCCTGGTTGGGGCCCCACACCATGACCACGTTTGTCGCAAAAGAGTGCGCGAGATTCGCGAAATTCCGGAAGCCGGTGATGTACGTCTCGTTGGAGACGGCGTCGGGGATCTGGTACTTCTCCGAGAACTGCGGATGCCAGGGGTACCAGTCGCCGTTCGCCTCATGCGCAAATCGCAGGAACACCGGCATGCCGGCCGCCGCGCAGTTGGTCACGAACAACTTGGCCGCCTCGTACATCTCCTGCCCCGGCCCCCAATCCGCCGCAAAGATGCCCTCAAAGCCAACCATGGGTTCGAGGATGAAATGAACGCCCGCGCCGGGGCAGTTGGTCTTCACCATGTTCACCCAGTCCCACGGGAAGGGGTCCTGCTTGAACAGGAGGAACTTGGCGTAGACCGCATGGCTCTTGCCGGCCTTCTGGTTCAGCTCGTTGATCTCGGTGGCCGTGCCGCCGCGGTCCAGCAGGACGCCGAGATACGCGCCGGACAGCGGCTCGTACTTCGCCATGCGGGGCGCTGAGGAAGTCCGCGACTGCGTCTGGTACAGGCGGCCGTCGTCCCACTGGCACGTGGCCTGCGTGGCGATGCCCGGGATCCCGCAGTCCGCAAAATCGCAACGCGGCCGGACCACGTCGATGCCGGCTGTCGTGTTCGTGTGCGTGATCACGAGGTAAACCCAGTTGTCCCGGCGCGCGTCCAGCTCGCTGTACACATTGCGCGTGACGCTGTAGCTGAGGGCGCCGCCGCTCCAGAATTCCAGGCTGATCGTTGTGTTCCCGTTCGTGTAGTTCAGCTCCGCCTTGGCGGAGATCGCGAACGTGAACGTGTCGCCTTTCGCGAGGTTGACCGGCACAATCTGGCCGAATCCGCCGTACGCGTTTCCGGGGGCGTTGAACGCGTTCCCCCAGTTCCCCCAGAGCGGGTTGCGATTCGCCCAGTTCTCGCGCTGGGCGGCCCAGGCGCTTGACCCGTAATACCACCAGTTCGTCGCGTAGCCGGACGGATACTCGACCTCGAAGCCGGGATTCTGGAGAATGCTGACGGCGGAGGCCTGCAGTCCAAACGCGACGACTGCCGCGGCGCTCACCAGCCATTGAAGTTGCCTCTTGAACCGCATGATACCCCTGCAAAATGTACCCCGGTTCCATGCGGCTGTAAGCATGCGTTCGCGGCGTTGCGGGCTCTTGTTCATGGCTCGACCCTCACGAATTTGAATACATCTTCCGCCGTGCGGTTCTCATAGCCCTGCCCCACAGGCCCCACCCAACTGCTCCACAAGTAGTTCGTATCGATGGGAGCCGCGGGATCCACCGGCACCGCGAACAGGTTCGTTCCGGTGCCCGCGGGGATGTTCGTCCACGCGCCGCCGTGCCACGTGTACGTCCCGTCCCGGACGAGATCGATATGGATCTCGGAAGCCTGGAGAACTTCCCAG
>CALMZY010000077.1 GCA_937870865.1 uncultured Lentisphaerota bacterium
CGTTGAAGGGATTGCAGTCGCCGGACCGGCCCGACAACTGCCTGATCTGGACGTTCTGCGGCGTCCCTGCCGTCAGCCTGCCGGTGTTCAAGGGGCCGAATGGCTTGCCGTTTGGAGCACAGATCGTCGCGCGCCGTTACAACGATTACCTCCTCTTGTCTCTTGTCCGTGCGCTGGAACTGCTGGGCTGCATTCCCTCGTCGCCCAATCCCGTCCCCGCGTGCGTCGCCGCGTCAAAGGAAGAGGGGGGCCGATAAGGCGATGCGTGGGCTGGAATGAACGGCCGTACCCAGATCGTGCTGGCGTTCAGCAGGCAGGACCTGCGCGCGGTGGGAGAGGGAGCTTATGTGCTTCCTCTCCGTCCCGATTTGCACGTCACGGCTCAGGCGCTCTTCGGGGCAGAGCGCGTGATCGATGCCGCCGATCTGCTCCCCAGCCGCGTCGTGAACATCTGCTATGCCCGGTCCATGCGCCAGATCCTGGCCTTGCGCAGCGCCGTGTTCGGGAATCCGCGCAAACCGTGGCTGGACAGCGTCGGTTTCTACGTGATCTCTGTGACGCTCGGGTTCCTCGCCTTCTTCGAGCGGCTTCTTCGGGAACTCGAGCGGAGATACGATTCGGTCATGGTGCCGGCGGGTTTCGACGAAGGCGACGAGTGGAAGCCGAACACCCGCTACTGCGTTCTGTCGGCCCTGCATTGTGCCGCGGGCGATGCGTATGACCGCGGCGGCGATATCGTGTTTTACGGGAAGGGCGATATTCGCCGCTGCCGGAATGCGTTCAAAAGGGGATCGCGACGCCTCCTGTACGCAGGCAAAAGCGCCCTGGGCGGGTGGTTTAACAGGGCTTGTGCCGGACAGGATTGGCTCGTTAAGCATCGCGGCCGGCTGGATCCCGCGTGCGTGGAACCCGCGGATGTCGTGCTGGCCGGTGTCCAGCGGACGGACGCCGTTCTGCAGACTGAACTGGCCGTCAGGCTGGAACGCAAATATGGGAACCGGTTCGTCTGGTTGTGCGGGGAAACCGACGCGGATCTCGAATCCGGGGAGAAAGCTCTCTGGAAGAAGGCGGAGACGGTGTCCCGGAGGATTGTATCCAGGGATGTCTTCCGCCCCGTGTGGCGGTTGTGGCCGGTGAAGGCGCTGGCGTACATGAACTGCGCGTGGGACACCGCGGGCATCCTGCGGGCCGTTCCCCGCCACGGCTGCGGAGCGAGCCGTGTCAGGCTGACCGAGATGCTGATGCAGATCATCCAGAGCGAGGCCGCGCTGGAATCCCGTAAGTGGTATCGGCTGCTCGACCACCTTGACTGCAAGGTCCTGGTGAGCAATTCGGACCTGTTCGAAATGGCTTGCGTGGAAAGCTGGGCCCGTCGCAGGAACAAGCCGCATGTCAGGATGACGCATGGCGTCTCGTACGACGATCCTCATTTTCTTCTCGACTGCGGCGGAACGCATGGCGTGCTTCACGGGCCCTACTGGGCCCGCCGTTTCCTGCAGTTGAAAGGCGGACGGGGCAGGGCGGCGATCGTCGGCGGGCCGCTGTACCTGCAGGATGAAACGGTGCACGCCCGCGGAGAGGATTCTCCCGGGTCGTCCGACCAGGTATTGTTTCTTGAGACAAGCGATCCCGCCACGCCGGGGCTCTTCAGCGCGCGACAGACGATGGACTGGTTCGACGCGCTGGGCCGGGCGGCCGGAAAGGCCGGCGCGAACCTGCTCCTGCGCGGACATCCGCGCGCGGCGACCGGTCCGTTCTACGACATGGTCGCGCGCCGGATCCGGGATGCGGGGTCACGTTGCGAGGCGGACAACAAGGCGAGCATCGCCGTTCAACTGCGGCAGAGCCGTTGCGTCGTGGCCCGGCTCTTCGAGAACGCCTGTGCCAAGACGGTGATGATGGGCGTGCCGCTGATCGCCTTCATGCCTTGCCGCGGATGGATTTCAATGGACCGGATGATGGCGAGAGTCGCGCTTGTCACAAGGACCGAGGAGGATCTCGCATCGTGTCTGCATCGCATGATGCATGACGAAGAGTTCCGCCAGGGAGTGATTCGCGACCAGCTGGCGCGATTGCAGGAGTTCGTGGACACGTCTTGCGTTGACGGGTGGGACAAGGTTGTCGACTTTGTGGATCAGGTTTTGAAGGAAGCCCCAAAGACCTCGTGAAGGGTGTTGCATCATGATGAAGAAACTCGTCCGACACATGCTGGAAAAAGCCGGGTACGACGTTCAGAAACGGTTGGGGCCGCAATCCGGGAACGCGGTGGCGGAGGCGTGCGCCGCCGCGGGCACGCCCGTCGTTGCGCCGTCCGGCGCGGCGGATTACGAACGCGACGGTGCGCCGCTCTTTGCCTCGCCGGCGGCCGTGCCCGACTCGTTCCCCCTGTCCTGTCACAAGACGGTGCGGGAGGCGGTGCAGAATATCAGCATGCAGCAGTACTTCGTGGCCTCGGAGACGGCCGGAGGCCTGGCGTTGGAGGACCAGCCCGCGACAAATGACGGCGGAAGAAAGAGGATGATTCACGCAGTCTGCCGCGGACAGTTCGGAAAATCGCTCGACGGGGCGTCCGTCCTCGATGTGGCGTGCAGTTCCGGGTATTATTCCTTCCTCTGCAGCCGCTGGGGTGCGGCTCGCGTTGTCGGCGTGGATGCGCGGCCCGAGCATGAGGACCAGTTCCGTCTGGTGGGCCACATGCTGGGCATCCCCGAGTCGAAATGCCGGTTTCTTCGCGGGGACGTCGAGTTCGGGCTGGAGCAGATTACGGACACTTTCGACCTCGTGCTGTGCATGGGAGTGATGTACCACGTGTTCGACCATCCTCGTTTTGTGAAGAACTTGTTCC
>CALMZY010000078.1 GCA_937870865.1 uncultured Lentisphaerota bacterium
CCGAACGGCGCGACGGAGAAATACGTCTTCAGGATGCGCTCGAACTTGCGGATCGGCTTGTCGTAGAACGTCACGGCGTCGAGGTCTTCGCCCTTCAGCCCGCCTTCCGCGAGGCAGTACCGGATCGCGTGGGCGGGAAACCGCGAGTCGTGCTTCTTGCGGGAGAACCGCTCCTCCTGCGCGGCGGCGACGATCCTTCCGTCCCGCACGAGCGCGGCGGCGGAGTCGTGATAGAAAGCGCTGATGCCGAGTATGTTCATCAGAATTGCTTCGTATATTGCTCGATTCGTTCCACCGGCGGCCGAGGCGTCCAGTACGTGGCTTCCCGCGAGGGGAATTTCAAGTGCATGGGATCTTTCCCCGTGGCCCACAGCAGAATCCGGCCGGGAAAGAAGAGGATGAAGAACGTCGGCATGAGGAGGAGCCAGGTCAGCGCCCCGCCGACCCACTGGCCGAGCTTCTTGCCGAACTTCTCAAAGCCCAGGAAGAGCCACGGAATGAACAACCCGCTGATCAGGAGGAAGGCCGAGATCGAAATCAGGAAGATCGCCACGCCCTTGTGCCCGCGCGAGAGGACGAACGCGCCGATGCCGCCGACGATGAGGGCCTGGATCACCGCGCGCAACGCCGGCTTGGAATGCGTCTGGACCGCGTGCGCGGCAGACGATTCCTTCCAACGCCAGACGACCGCTGTGACTTCTTTGCTCATGCGTGAGCCGCTTATGTAGCAGGATCGCGCGGCCCCGCCAACCACAATCGGCGTGCTGGATTCTTCCGCTCCGTTCCCGTATTCTGCCGGCATGGCTGAACATTATCCCGAGACGGCCGACATCGAAACTTCCTCGGACGGCTACACCGCGCGGTTCGCCGGGCCGGTCGGCGAGTGGATGCTGGGCATTCAGAAGGAGATCGTCGTTTCCTGGGTGCGCGAGGCCCAGCCCAACGCGATTCTTGACGTGGGCGGCGGCCACGGGCAGCTTGCGGTACCCCTCGCGCGCGGCGGCAACAAGGTCACCGTCCTCGGCAGCGATCCGGTCTGCGCCAGGCGGATCGACGCGGAGGTTCGCGCGGGAAGCATCCAGTTCGTGGTCGGCAATGTCATCGCCCTGCCGTTTCCCGACAAGTCGTTCGATGTCGTGATTTCCGTCCGCCTGCTGCCGCACTGCGAGCGCTGGCCCGACCTGATCCGCGAGCTGTGCCGCGTCGCGCGAAAATCCGTGATCGTGGACTACCCGGTGCAGAGCAAGCTGTCCTCCCTGCTGTTCGGCGTGAAGAAGCGCCTCGAGGGCAACACGCGGACATGGCTCGCGTTCCGGCACGCGGTGGTGCGTTCCGAGTTCGAGCGGAACGGATTCATGTTCAAGCGGCGAAGGGGCCAGTTCTTCCTGCCGATGGTCCTGCATCGTACGCTGAGATGCCGGCCGCTCTCGGAGTTGCTGGAGGACCTCTGCCGCAAGCTCGGCCTGACCCGCCGCTGGGGCTCGCCGGTGCTGGTGGAGATGGAGCGGGTGTAGATTTTCCAAGGGTTGGAAAAGTTTCGACCGATTCTTCCAAGGGTTGGACGCCGTTCGCGCTCTCTTGACTCCGGGTAACGATTGTGTACTCTATTGTGTACACAAACGAGGTGCGACATGAAATTCCTGTCCGTACGCGAACTGCGGGCGAATTCCGCGAAGGTGTGGGGAGAGTTGCCGGAGCAGAAGGAAATGGTTGTCACGAGCAACGGACATCCGATCGCCGTGCTTTCGGCGGTGAGCGAGGCGAATCTCGAACAATCGCTGGCGGCATTCCGGCAGGCGCGCGCCATCGAGGCGGCTGCATCCATTCAGCGCCGGTCCGTGGAGAGGGGGACCGATCGCGTGACGACGGAGCAGATCGACGCGGAAATCAAAGAGGTCCGCAAGAGACGCTCCAGATGAAGGTCGTCCTCGATACCAACGTGCTTGTTTCCGGCCTGCTGTCGCCGTATGGGCCGTGCGGGGAGATTGTGCGCATGATGACCGGCGGGGCAATCCAGGTCTGCCATGACGCGCGGATTCTTGCGGAATATGGCGAGGTCCTGAGGCGGCCCTTGTTCAGAATAGATCCCGACGAACTGGCCTCCGTGCTCGATTACATTGAGTCGGCGGGTCAATCCGCGGCTTCCGCCCCGTTGTCTCGTCCTCTGCCGGACAAGGATGACGAGGCGTTTCTTGAGGTCGCTCTGGGTGCCGGCGCCCGGTGTCTGATTACGGGGAATATGAAGCATTACCCCGAGAAGCTGAGAATGGGCGTGAGGGTTCTTTCGCCCGCACAGTTCATAACGTTCTACAGGGCGCGTCGATATGAGTAGACGTCCCCTCACCCCGGCCCTCTACCAGGGGTGGACTGAAGGGCAACTCGTCCTCGTCGTCGTCCTCGCACTCGTCCTCGGCCGTTGTCTTTCGAGTACGACGACGAGATCGAGGACGAGGACGATTCATTGTGTCAGTGCCCGACCACGGTGAGGCGGGCGCTTGACGGCGTATCCCGCGCCTGACAGTATCGCGGCC
>CALMZY010000079.1 GCA_937870865.1 uncultured Lentisphaerota bacterium
GCAACGGCGTCGAAGGCAGTTGCGCGATCCGTCCGACCGGCGATATTGAGGCCCGCTACTACCTGCGTCTGTCCCTGATGGACAAACCGGGAGTGCTGGCGAAGGTTGCGCAGTTGCTGGGCAGGAATCAGGTGAGCATCGCCTCGGTGATGCAGAAGGAAGCGCGCATGGGCGAGCATGTGCCGGTGATCGTCGTGACCCACCAGGCGAAGGAAAGCGGATTCCGCGCGGCTCTGGAGGAGATCGACGCGTTGGATGTCGTCGGCGCGCCGACGGTGCGTCTGCGGATCGAGGATTTCGCATAGTGCGCGAAGCGCGCGTTCAGGGTTCCCTGTTCGCGGTTCAGAGTTGGAGCGAAGCAAGAATGCGATTCCAGACTCGCTCAACCGAGAACTGGGAACCGGGAACGGAGAACAGGATACAACCATGAAAGTAGCAAAATTCGGCGGAACCTCCCTGGCTGACGCCGGCCAGATCATGAAGGTGCTCGAGATCGCGAAAGCGGATGCCGACCGCCGGATCATCGTCGTCTCCGCCCCGGGCAAACGCTCGAAGGAAGATATCAAGGTCACCGATCTCCTGATCTCGTGCGCGCAGGCGATGCTGAAGAGCGGCAAGGCCGACGAGGAGCTCGGCCGCGTCGTCGCGCGTTTCGCGGACATCCAGAAGGAACTCGGTCTGTCCGTTCATCTTCTCGCGGAAATCGAAAAGGATCTGCGGGAGCGGCTCGCGGGCGACCGCACGCACGCGGCGCTGTTCACGGACAGCATCAAGGCCGCGGGCGAGGACTACAGCGCGCGCTTCGTCGCGGCGGCGTTCACCGCGAAGGGCCTGAAGGCGGAATACGTCAGCCCGCGCGACGCCGGCATGTTGTTGAGCGACGAGCCCGGCAACGCCCAGGTGCTGGACGAGGCGTATCCGAAGCTTGCCAAGTTGCGCGACCGGCAGGGCGTCATGATTTTTCCGGGATTCTTCGGCTACACGAAGAAGGGCAAGGTGGTCACTTTCCCGCGCGGCGGCTCGGACATCACCGGCGCGATTCTCGCGGCCGCCGTGAAGGCGGACGTTTACGAGAATTTCACGGACGTGGACTCGGTCTACGCGGTCGACCCGCGGATCATTCCCGAGGCCAAGGCGATCGAACTGCTGACCTACCGGGAGATGCGGGAGTTGTCCTACGCGGGCTTCGGCGTGTTTCACGACGAGGCGGTCGTGCCGGCCGTGAAAGCCGGCGTGCCGATCTGCATCAAGAACACGAACCGTGAGTCGGCGCACGGCACGATGATCGTGCCGGAGCGGCCGTACACGGCGGGCGGCGTGGTCGGCATTTCCAGCAGCGACGGGTTCTGCACTCTTTTCCTGAGCAAGTATTTGATGAACCGGGAAATCGGGTTCGGCCGGCGTCTGCTCCAGATTCTGGAGGAGGAAGGCCTGTCCTACGAACACGCGCCCTCGGGCATCGACAATACCAGCGTGATCCTCCGCAACGACCAACTGACGGACGCGAAGGAGAAGCACGTGGTGGGCAGGATCCAGAAAGAGCTGAACGCCGACGACATCGAGGTGGAGCGCGGGCTCGCGCTGATCATGGTCGTGGGCGAGGGCATGCGATACACCGTCGGCCTCGCCGCGAAGGCGACCCACGCGTTTGCCGAAGGCGGCGTGAACATCGAGATGATGAACCAGGGCTCGTCGGAAATCAGCATGATGTTCGGGGTAAAGGAAGTGGATCGGAAGAGGGCGGTGAAGGCGTTGTATGGGGCGTTCTTTGGATAGAGGCTGGAAACTGGAAACTCGACACTGGGGGCGGAGTGAAGGAAATCTACGAGTTGGATGTGTACCGGCTGGCTGAAAAGCTGGCGGACCGGATATGGAGGGATTTCGACGAGTGGAGTGTGAAAGCGCAGAGAACAATTGGTTACCAGGTCATTCGCTCTGCGGACAGCATCGCAGCCAACATTGCCGAAGGATACGGCCGTTACACGCCGGCAGATCGCAGAAAGTTCTATCACTATGCGCGCGGGTCGTTTGAGGAAACGAAAGCATGGCTGCGGAAGGCCATCCGTCGAAAAGTGATCAAGAAGCAGGCGGATGTCGACGAGTATAAAGGAATGATCGATCGATTAGGTCCCAAGCTGAATGGGTTCATCGGGGCGACACGAAAGATGGGGGACGGGACATGAGTCGAGTTTCCAGTTTCCAGTTTCGAGTTTCAAGCCGGGAGGCACCATGACCACCAAACGAATACTCATCTACGACACCACCCTCCGCGACGGCGCGCAGGGCGAGGGGATTTCCTTTTCCAGCGCGGCGAAGATCCGTGTCGCCAAGCGGCTCGACGAATTCGGCGTGGACTACATCGAGGGCGGGTACGCGGCGTCCAATCCCAAGGACATGGCCTTTTTCAAGGACATCAAGAAAGAGAAGCTGACGCATGCGAAGATCGCGGCGTTCGGCAGCACGCGCCGCGCGAATGTGCCCGTGGCGGAAGATGTCGGCACCAAGGCGTTGATCGAGGCCGACACGCCTGTGGTCACGATCTTCGGCAAGAGTTGGCGATTCCACGTGAAGGAAGTCCTTCGCGTCACGGAAGACGAGAACCGCGCGATGATCGCCGATACGGTGCGCTTTCTGAAGCAGCACAAGAAGGAAGTGATCTATGACGCGGAGCACTTCTTCGACGGTTACAAGGACAGCCCGGAGCACGCGCTTTCCACGCTGAAGGCGGCGAAGGATGCCGGCGCCGATATGCTGGTTCTGTGCGATACGAACGGCGGCACGCTTCCGGGCGATATTCACAGGATCACGGAAGAGGTCATCAAGAAATTCGGGCCGGCAGTCGGCATTCACACGCACAACGACAGCGAGCTGGGCGTCGCGAATTCGCTGTCGGCCGTGTGCGCCGGCGCGGTCCAGGTCCAGGGAACGATCAACGGCCACGGCGAACGGTGCGGCAATGCGAACCTCACCTCGATCATCCCGGCGCTGATGCTGAAGATGGGGCATGATTGTCTGAAGAACGACAGCCTCAAGCACCTGCGCGATGTGTCGCTGTTCGTCGACGAGATGGCTAATGTGCGGCCGAACCGCAAGGCGGCGTACGTGGGCGAGAGCGCGTTCGCGCACAAGGCCGGCATGCACGTGGATGCCGTGTGCAAGTCCACGAAGAGCTTCGAGCATATCGAGCCCGAGACCGTCGGCAACGAGCGGCGCATTCTTGTGTCGGAACTTTCCGGCGCGAGCAACGTGTTCCTGAAGGCGGTTGAAATGGGCGTCGCGCTCGATAAATCGTCGCCGGAGGTGAAGGAAATCCTGCGCGAGCTGGAGCGGCTGGAGAAAAACGGCTACGCGTTCGAGGCGGCCGAGGCGTCGTTCAAGATGCTGGTCCAGAAGGTCCTCAAGGCGCACAAGCCCTTCTTCGAGCTGGACGGATTCCGCGTGATCGTCGAAAAGCGGCACAAGGACGAGCCGTGCATCTCGGAGGCCACGATCAAGCTGTCGGTGAAGGGCGAGACCGAACTGACGGTAGGCGAGGGCGACGGCCCCGTCGACGCGCTGAACAGCGCGCTGCGGCAGGCGTTGACCCGGTTCTACCCGGATATCCAGAAGGTGTTCCTCACGGACTACCGCGTGCGCATCCTCGATCCCGAGGTGGCGACCGCCGCGAAGACCCGCGTCATCATCGAGTCCAGCGATGGGGCGAAGACCTGGGGCACGGTCGGCGTGTCAGGCAATATCATCGAGGCCTCTTGGGAAGCGCTGGTGGACAGCGTGGAGTACAAGCTGTTCCTGGATGAGGAAGAAAAGAAGAAGAATAGGAAATAAGAATTCGTAATCGTCCTCGCACTCGTCGTCGTCCTCGACGGGAGCCAGTCGAGGACGAGAGCGAGGACGACGACGAGGACGATTGGTGTTTTCAACATGTCTGAATTACCCAAAACCTACGATCCGAAATCCATCGAAGACAAGTGGTTCAACTACTCCCTGGAAAAGGGTTTGTTCCACGGCGATGCGTCGAAGGGCGGCGAGCCGTATTGCATCGTCATCCCGCCGCCGAACGTCACGGGCATTCTCCACATGGGGCACGCCCTCAACAACTCCATCCAGGATGTGCTGGTCCGCTGGCGCCGGATGCAGGGCCGTAACGCGGTCTGGGTGCCGGGCACCGATCACGCAGGCATCGCCACGCAGAACGTGGTCGAGCGCGAGCTGAAGAAGGAAGGCAAGAAGCGCGACGACCTCGGGCGCGACGCGTTCGTGGCGCGCGTGTGGAAGTGGCGCGAGAAATACGGCGCGACGATCATCAACCAGCTCAAGAAGCTCGGCGCCTCATGCGACTGGCAGCGCGAGCGGTTCACGATGGACGAGGGGCTCAGTAACGCCGTCTCCGAAGTGTTCATCCGGCTCTATGAAAAGAAGCTGATCTACCGCGGCAAGTACATCATCAACTGGTGCCCGCGCTGCCGGACGGCTTTGTCCGACGAAGAGAGCGAGCACGAGGATCTCGGCGGCAAGCTGTACCACATCCGCTATCCGATCAAGGGCAGCGCGAAGAAGGAGCACATCGTCGTCGCGACGACGCGCCCGGAAACGCTGCTCGGCGATACGGCCGTGGCGATCAATCCGCGCGACGAGCGCTACCGCCACCTCGTCGGCAAGACGATCATGCTTCCGATCCTCAACCGCGAACTGCGCGTGATCGAGGACGATTTTGTGGACCCGAAATTCGGCACGGGTGTGGTGAAGGTGACGCCCGCGCACGACCCGAACGACTTCGGCATGGGCCTCCGGC
>CALMZY010000080.1 GCA_937870865.1 uncultured Lentisphaerota bacterium
CCGTGGCGAATTCCATGCCGGTGCACCGCAGGTCCAGCCGGTCGAACAGGTCGCGGGTAAAGCCCCTCAACCCGCAGTACACATCGTGGATGCCCGAACGGAACCAGCGCCGGACGAGGGCTGAAAAAAGAGGATTCCCGATCCAGCGGTGCGAGAACGGCATTGCCCCGGGCACGATGGTCCCCCCGCCCGACGGAAGCCGGCAGCCCTGGACCAGTTCCGCGCCCTGCCTGAGTTGTTCGACGAATCGGGGGATCTCGAGGAAGTTGTAGCTGGCGTCGGCATCGCCCATGACCACAAACCGGCCGCGCGACGCCTTGATCCCACCCAGCAGCGAACTGCCGTATCCCCGGGCCGACACCTGCACCACCCGCGCACCGCAGCGTCGCGCGATCTCCTGCGATCCATCCGTACTGCCGTTGTCGGCCACCACCACTTCCCCGGCGATGCCCTGCTCCTCCATCGCGCGGGTGGCCTTGCGGATGCAGGTCTCGAGCGTGTCCGCCTCGTTCAGACAAGGCATGACGACCGATAATTCAATCCCGCTGTCCTGCGGAGCCCTTGAATCCATGTTTGCCATCGCGGGTGATTCGACAACAGAACTCAGGGTTTTGCAATCCTGTAAACCGCGGCATCGCCGGACGCGAAGACGGGGACAACCGGCGATCCCGGGAGTGCGGTCACAAGCCGTTCCTCTTCCTCCGGCACGAAAGCCGGGACATCGTTCAACCGCCCGATTTGGACCACGTAGTCGGCCTTGCCGGAGTCCAGCCCGCCCTCCGTCGTGTAACCGGGCGACACGTTTTGACGATCGGAGAGGAAGGCCGTCAGACGAGGAAGGGAGGAAATGCATACGGCCTGAGGATCGGTGTTGTCCCTCAGCCACGCGCCGGCGTCGACAATTCCGAGCAGATTCCGATTTCTGAGCGTTTGATTCTGTTCCGTCAACCGGCACCGCGCGGCGAGAATCACGGCGGTTTGACACGCGAACAGGATTACGATCACCGTCATTCCCAGCCGGGTCATCCTGCCGCTTAACGAGACCGCCCGCAACGGCGTTGGCCAGATCCCGACCAAGATCAGACCGATATACGCAGCGGCGGACAAGATGGCCGTGGCGCTCATGTATCGGCCTTCCATCGCCGCCACATCCGCATCGACCCCATGCGTTGCCGACCACGCAAGCCCGGCCAATCCGCAAAGGACAAGAAACGCCCTGAGCGGCCGGTTCGCCCCGCCAATCAGACGCTTCCACCAAAGCCGCGCGCCCATGAGCAGGAACAAAAACAGGAAAGGCGTCAACGGATAAAGGTAACGCGAGTAGCTCGAAATCCAGGAGGTCAGGCTGATGATCAGCAGGGAAATGGCCGTGTACCAGCCGAGCGGAGACCAGAGACACTGCTTCAGATGTGCAACCAGCCCGGTCAGGAACACCAGCCACAGGAACAGGGCCAGAGGTTTGGCGGCCGAGGGACTTCGAACGTTCGACGCGACATACTGCCCATATCGGCCGCCCAACTCCAGGGCGCGCCCGGGCCAGCCCTTCCTGACCACCGCCCCCTCGCCCGCGTTTCTCGCCACCATGCCCGCCGTTTCGGATGACACCCCCATGATTTTCTTCGCCCACCGCGCATACGACTCGCCCGCCTGCGGGGCAACGTGTTGGGCGCGGATTTCCCATGCAACAGCAAAGCCACCGCCCAGAACAACCACCGTGATGAGCAGAGACAGTGCGGCGCGTGAACGAGTCAGTATCCATTTTAGAAACGCGGAAAGACAGATTGCCAGCGTCAGCGCAACGGCGCCGAAACGCGTCATCGCGCAAAGGAGTGAACCGAAACCCACGAGGGCAACCATCCACCCCGGACGTCGCTCCCCGCAAAGAACGCGCCAGGCCAGAATCAGCACCGAAACACTGAGGACGAAGAACAGCGCCTCGGACAACAGGAACCGCGTCGAGAAACTCCACGCGAAATATGAGGCAAGCGCCAACCAGCCGGCCCAGCGGCCCACCCGGCCAAAGCGCAACCGAAGCCACGTGGCACTCACGATTAGTCCGACGGCTCCGCAAAGCGCGTTAACCGTGTAGAGAAGGCTCCAAAACCCGGTGCCGTGGCCCAGGATGAGAGACAGAACAAACGGATACAACGGCGGATAGACCACGTAGGGTTGTCCGTAGAGCGTGTAGCCGAAGCCGCGAACCATGGAATGCGCAAGCCCCAGGTACTCGACCTCGTCGGCCCCTTCGCATTGCCAGAGGCGCGGCACGGAAATGAGATAGACGGCAACCACTAGAAGACAGGCGATCCACCACAGCAACGTATTAGTTCTCGCCAATGAGGGCCGCATCATTTATTGATTGTAGGCTGGACGGCAGATTGATGGCAAGGATTCCATCGTCCATCCGCACCATGTACAACAATCGCAAAGTCGTCGTCGTGATGCCCGCGTACAACGCGGCGCGCACAGTCGAGCAGACCTACCGGGAGGTCATGGACCAAGGGGTTGTCGACACCGTGATCCTCGTCGACGACGCCAGCCGCGACAACACCGCCGAGATCGCCGGGCGACTCCCCAACGTGAAAGTTCACGTCCACCCGAAGAACCTGGGATACGGCGGAAATCAGAAGACCTGCTATCGCCTCGCCCTTGAAGAAGGCGCTGACATCGTCATCATGGTCCACCCCGATTACCAGTACACGCCCAAGCTGATCCCCGCGATGGTCTCGATGATCGGCAACGGGTTGTATCACTGTGTGCTGGGCTCGCGCATCCTCGGCGGATACGCGCTCAAGGGCGGGATGCCGGCCTGGAAGTACATTTCCAACCGGATTCTCACCCTCTTCTCCAACATGATGATGAGCGCAAAACTGTCCGAATACCACACAGGCTACCGCGCGTTTTCCCGGGAGCTCCTGTTGAAATTGCCGCTCGAC
>CALMZY010000081.1 GCA_937870865.1 uncultured Lentisphaerota bacterium
GATGCGCGCTGTTGACGTCAATGACCGGGTCGAAAGCGTCCGCCAATCCCGTGCCGCCGACGAGGGCAACCGAATGAATGGCGTCCTTTCCGCTGGAGCGTTCGTGAGATTCGGCGGCGCCCACGACCGACGGCACGTGCTGGATCAGCCGCCCGCCGAGCGCGACATTCAGGATCTGGATCCCGCGGCAAACCCCGAAGACCGCCTTCCCTCCGTCCATGAACCGACGAATGAGCCGGCACTCCATTTCGTCGCGCGCGGGGTCGACCCCTTGCGTTTCGGGAGCGCGAACTGCGCCGTATCGCGCGGGATCAACATCCCCCCCACCCGTCAGCATCAAGGCGTCAAACGCGAAAAGATTACCCGGCGCGGGATCGGAAGAAAGGATCAACGCGCTCTCTATGCCCGCGCCCGATAGCCAGGTGAGGTAGTTCTCCGGATTCCCGCCGGCCGCACTTGTGACAAGCCATTTCATGATGAAGCCTTGACGGCGCGAACATCATGGCAGAAATTGCGGGTAACATGAACATTGAAACCGTGACGGTCGGCGCCTACGACGAGAACTGCCATGTGATCTGGGACGGGCGGTTCAACGCCCTCGTCATCGATCCGGGCGCGAATCCGGAACGCATCGAGAAGGTCATCCAGGCCAACCGTCTGAAGGTTGTCGCTTTCCTCATCACGCACGGCCATGCGGATCACATCGGCGCGTTGCCCGCCCTGCACTCCACCCATCCCGCCCCGGTGGCCATCAGCCGTGAGGATGCGCCCTGGGCGTTCTCGCCTGTCAACCAGCTTCCCCCTCACTACCCTCCGCTGAAATCGCCGCCGGAGATTTCCCGGGTTCTGACGGACGGGCAGGAATGGAAAGATGGAGAATTGCTCTACAGGGTGATCTCCACACCCGGCCACAGCCCCGGCTGTGTCTGCTTCTATTTTCCGGACGTTCACGCCGTGTTCACGGGCGACACGCTTTTCCAGTCGTCGGTCGGCCGGACCGATCTGCCGGGCGGCAGCGCCCGCGCGCTGACCGAGTCGCTGAAAAAACTCAGGGACCTGCCCGACGAGACCACGGTCTTTCCGGGACACGGGCCCGAAACCACGATCGGGATCGAGAAGAGAACGAACTACTTCCTGAGGCGCAGCAGCAGGCCGTAGCGGACGCCGGCGTCACTTTTCGAACGACAGCTTGATGCCGCGGCGGACGAAGGTTGGAATATCCAAATCCTCGCCGGCATACAGGGTCGGTTCCGTGTTCTTGAAACGGCCCTTGTCGCCCGTGTCGAAATTCAACGTGGGCTGAATCGCGCGGGCACCCGCGGACACCGGGGCCTTGCTTCCCGTCCGCGCCTCCGGGGCCGAACCTTCAACCGCTTTTTCCGGGAATCCCGCCGCCGGCGCGGGCAGATCGCCTTCTCCGGTCCAACTTTCCGCGGCAAGCACCGTCAGCGTGAGCCGGCTCTGCCAGGCCTCGTCCACCGTCGCCCCCATGAACAGTTTCACACCGGGTCGGGCGACCGCAGTGAGCTGGGACATGATTTTCTGCACGTCGACCAGCGTCAGGTCCGGACCTCCGTTGATGCTGACCATCAGCGCCCCCGCCTGCGAGAGGATGCGGCCGCGGTCCAGCAGAGGGCTCTTCATCAGTTCCGAGACAGCCACCGACGCTTTGGCCGTACCCGTTCCCTCGCCGTAACCGAAGGAGCACACGCCTCCGCTGTGTTCCACGAGGTGGCGCAAATCGGCAAAATCCAGGTTGATGATTCCGGCCTTGGACAGCAGTTTCCACAGCGATCGAACGCCCACGCCCAGCATGACATCCGCCTTGCCGAACGCGTCCACCAGGCCGGTCTGGGTCTCCACCAGTTCCAGCAAGCGCTGGTTCGGCAGGGTAATGACCACATCAGCTTGCATCCGCAAGGCGCGCAGTCCCTCTTCGGCATGCCGCGTTTTCAACTCTCCTTCGAAATCGAAAGGGGTCGTGGCAAAACACAGGGTCATGGCGCCCTGCTCGCGCGCGATGCGGGCCATGATCGGCGCGGCCCCGGTTCCCGTTCCGCCGCCCAGCGCGGCCACAATCACGACAATGTCCGCCTGCGAAACCAGTTCCCTCAGCGAGTCGCCGTCATCCTCGGCGGCAAGTTTGCCCACCGCCGGATCGCCCCCCGCCCCAAGTCCCTGCGTGATGCCCTTCCCGATCTGAACCCGGACCGGCACGCGACAGGCGGAGAGCGCCTGGCTGTCCGTGTTGACCGCAGCGACCACGGGACCATCGGACCACCCGGCGTGCATCCGGGCCACGGCATTGCAGCCGCCGCCGCCGAGCCCGACAATCACCATCCGGCTTCCTTTCGTCACGCCGCCCACCGCCACGTTGTCTGCTGATTCAAGCATATCTACTTCCTGAAAATATCCTTGAGGATGCCCAGGATGGATTTTCTTTCCCGCTCCTTCTGCTCCATCGACTTGAGGCCATACCGGGCCATGCCCACGATGGCCGCATATTCCGGCCCTTCCGTGACGACGGCCAACCCCGCCACTCCGCGGGGCTTGCCGACACGGCAAGGCAGACCGAACACCTTCTCCGCGAGCTTGACGATGTTCTTCATGTGCGCGCAACCGCCCGCAAGAACCACGCCCCCGCCGAGCGAGTGAAGAAGGTTCTTCTCCAGCAGCTCCGTCTTGACCAGGTTCAGGGTCTCTTCCATTCGCAAGTGGGTGATGGTATGAAGGTCGGACACCTTCACGGCACGCTCCGCCAGGCCCGATTCGGCCGGCAGGGCGACTTTCTGCGATCGGGCGGCCATTTCAACCATCGCGCTCCCATGCTCCTCTTTCAGCCGCTCGGCTTCGGCAATGGGAATTCGCAAACCGCGCGCGATATCGTTGGTGATATGATCGCCGCCAACCCCGAAAGACCCCGCCGCGGCAATCGCGCTGTGCGCGTACACGACGTAATCCGTCGTGCCGCCTCCCAGGTCGATGACCACGCTGCCGGCCTCCTTGTCCTCGGCCGTCAGCACCGCCAGGGCCGCGCAAAGCCCTCCGAACGCCACATCCTCCACATCCACCTGCACGCTCCGGACGACCTTGACGACATTCCGCAGGCGCATGAGCAGTCCGTGGATGATCAGCATGTCCGCGGACAGCTTGGACCCCTCCATGCCTTCGGGATCGATCACGCCTTCCTGGTCATCCACGTGGAAGTACTGGCAGATCGTGTGCAGGACCTGGCGGTCCGTCGGCAGGCTGACCGCGCGAGCGGTCTCCATCACGTGATCGATATCCGACTCCGTGATCTCCTTTCGGGAGTTCATGATCGGCACGCTGCCGCGATTTACCAGGCTCGTGATGTGGCCTCCGGAGACCACGAGATGAACCTGGTTGATGATGACCCGGCCGTTTTCCTCCGCGAGCCGGAGCGCTTCGCGGACACACGCCACGGCGTTGTCGAAATCGACAATCTCGCCCTTGCGCACGCCGCGGGAGGGACACTCCCCCAGGCCCGTGATCATGAGGTGGCCGTCGGCCCGCGATTCACCGATCACGGCGCGAACCACGGTCGTTCCAATTTCCAAGGCAACAATCAGCGGAAGATTCATAACCCAACCAGAGGGAAATCCGTCACTGGTACTGCACCGGGAAGTTCTTGTCCACGGTCATGTCAATGGCGGCAATCGCCTGACCCATGTCGGCTGTATGTTTCATGATTTCACAAAGTTTCGCCAGCTTCACATCCACGTTCTCGCGCGACAGCAGGATACGCTCTCCCCTCTGCAGATACACCTCGAGATACTCCGGATTGCTGACGTCCACGTTCTTGATCCTCAAAAACCGGCTGAAGGAGGGCGAGTCGCAGACATCCAGGACATGCAGGGCGTTCTGCACTCCGGGATCGCCCACCCGGGCGCCCGGCCTCAGACCTTTCTCCTGCAGGCCGGTGATCGACGGGAGCTGTTGGGACACCGACGTGGGGCCGAGCACGAAGCCGGCCTGGTCCACGGCCAGCGGATAGCCGGTGCTTTCCTCGCCCAGGCGCGCCGCGGGGATGCGCTCCGAAACCGTGACCTCGAGAGTGTCGGGGAGCCTGCGCCGCACGCTGACGGCACTGACGATCGGCACGCTCATCAGGTCGTCGCGCACCTGGCCAAGATCGATCGCAAACAGGTTCATCCCCTCGTCAATATGCGCGTACTCGCGGATGTGCTCGGACTGGAGCTTGCCGTTTGAACGGATATCGAGATTCCGGATGGTGAAGCGCTGATTCTGGGAGAAGAGGGACTGGCCGATGAGTTTCGTCCCCAGCAACGTCATCCAGATGGTTCCCGCGATGACGACCGTCACCAGGAGGATCGCCCCGACGCGGTGCGCGCGCTCCCTGCGCTGATCGCTCAGTCGAGCGCTGACCAGCAGGATGGAATTGCGCCGGTTCTCCCGGCGGCTGCCGAACAGTCTTCGGTTTGAGTACTTGTCGTCGTCGCGATACCACATGAGTCAATCACTCCGCGTTCAATGTACACACGCCATGCGGATAATTCGATCACAAAGCTCCGGAAACTCGATCCCCATGGCGCGCGCCGCCTTGGGCAGAAGACTCGTCCCCGTAAAGCCGGGGATGTTGTTCAACTCGAGCACAAACAGGTCGCCGCCCGGCGCCAGCCGGAAATCCACGCGGCCCATGTCCTTGCAGTCCAGAGCCTGGAAGGTCAGCAGCGCCAGCCGCCGGCACTCCGCGGCGCATTCGACGGAAATGTCAGCGGGCACGATGTACTGCGTCAACCCCTTCGTGTACTTCGCCGTGTAATTGTAAAACCCGTCCGGCGCCTTGATTTCAAGCACGGGCAGAACCTCCCCACCCACCACTCCGACCGTCAGTTCACGCCCCGCGATGAACGCCTCGACCAGCACCTCGCCGTCATGCGTCAACGCCTCCTCCAGGGCGGCGGGCCAATCCGCTTCATCGGAAACAATATGAACGCCAATGCTGGAGCCCTGCCGGATCGGTTTCACAACCACGGGGAGAGGCAGGGACCTGCCCTGTCCTTTCCTGAGAATCTCGTACTTGGGCGTGGGAATGCCTTTCTCCACAAAGGTCTTCTTGCTCAAGAGCTTGTCGAACGACCGCCGGCTGGCCTCCGGCCCGGAACCCGTGTACGGGATCCCGCGCGTCCGCAGGATTTCCTGTATCTGCCCGTCCTCTCCAAATTCGCCGTGCAACGCGACAAACACCGCCTCGATCCCGTCCGGCAGTTCCAGTTCGCGCCCCTTGAGATCGATCTCGGCAACGTCGTAGCCCACGCTCCGAAGAGCCTCCGCCACGGCCCGGCCCGAGTTCAGGGAGACTTCCCGCTCCGACGACGGCCCGCCCATTAAAACGCCAACTTTCCTGAAACGTCTTTGTGTCATGTGTTTCCGTTTTTCCTTGTCGCGTATTCGTCACGCGCCCAGCCCGCGATCTTCTCCACGTCGCCCGCGCCGATCACGAGCAGCACGTCGCCCTCCCCGACCTTTGTCTTCACGTATCGCCACGCGTCGTCGAGGGATGAAATATAGCGGGTCGGCACCTGCCCGAAAGACTGAAAAAGCCTGAAGAGATCCTCCGATGTCCCGCCCTCAAGAGGCGACTCGGACGCTTCATAGACGGGGACAAGAACCAGTTCGTCCAAGCCCGCGAACGCGGGCGGGAAAGCCTTCCCGAGGGCGAGCGTCCGGGTGTAGCGGTGCGGCTGGAAAACCCCGATCAACCGTCTCCCTCCGCACTGCAAGGCCGTCCTGACGAGCGCCTGGATTTCCGTCGGATGATGCGCGTAGTCGGATATCACCAGCAGGTCCTTGCGATCGACCACCTTCTCGAAACGACGCCGCACGTGCGTGAAGGTTGCAAGACCCGCGCAAACCTGGCCGAAGGACAACCCAAGCTCCATCGCGGCGGCGCACGCGCCCAATGCGTTGAGCAGGTTGTGGCGGCCCGGCACGGGCAAGGAGAGTGTGCCGAGTTCTACGCCCTTCAAGAACACTTGCGCACTAACCCGCGAAGACGTCTCTTCGATCTTCGTCCCGCGAAGATCCGCCTGCGCGGACAGCCCGTACGAAAAGCCCTTCGGGTTCTTCCCGCACACCGCCGCCGCGCGTGCATCGTCCGCACAGTAAACGATCCGTCGCCGGGCGCCATCGGCAAACATCTGGAAGCAGCCGACCAACGTTTCTTCGTCGCGGAAATGCTCCATGTGATCGTATTCGATATTCGTAATCACACCGACATCCGGCTCGTACAGGATCACCGTCCCGTCGCTTTCGTCGGCCTCCACAACAAGCGCCCTGCCCGCGCCAGCCGCGGCGACGCCGCCGAGGGAGGTGACTTCGCCGCCGATGCAGAACCCCGGCTCCAGACCGCTCTTCGCAAGCACATGCGCGATCATCGCGGAAGTCGTCGTCTTGCCGTGCGTCCCCGTGACCGCCACGGAGGTCCGTCCCTCCAGCAGGGCCGGAAGCACCGCGCCCCGCGGGTAAACGGGAATGCCCGCCTTTTTCGCCGCGAGGATTTCGCCGCTGTCGTCTGGAACCGCCGTGCTCTTCACAAGCCAGCCGATATCGGGTGCAAGATGCGATGGGCTGTGTCCGCAGAAAACGTTCACGCCGCCGGACGCGAGCGCCTCGCTCACGCGGTTCGGGGCGAGGTCGCAGCCGGTGACGCGGAAGCCGCGGGCGGCAAGGTGCACGGCGATGCCGGCCATGCCGATGCCGGCAACACCGACGAGATGAACGTGCCCCGGCCGGCCGGCCAGAAGCCGGCGGATTTCGGCGACCTGTTTGCGGCCGGATTCAAGCTCACACAGTGCGGCCATACTCTCCGTTTCCGACCTGGATGACCAGCGAAGCCAGGGATTCGGCGGCACTTTGCATCGCGCGCGACCGCGACGCGGCGCTCATCCGGGCCAGCCGGCCCGGCGTCTGCATGCAGCCCACGATGTAATCCGTCAGCCACGGCAGGCTCAGGTCCCGCTCGGGAACCACGTCGACCGCTCCCGCTTTCTCCATCGCCCGCGCATTGACCATCTGGTGGTCCTTGGTGGCCTCCGGGTACGGCACCTGCAGGGCCGGCACGGCAAAGTCCAGCAGTTCCGCGCACGTCGAAGCGCCTGAGCGGCAGATGGCGATATCCGCCGCCGCGTAGATGGGGGCCATGTCCTGCTCGAAAGCGGAAACCACGGCATTCACCCCCGCATCCTGGTACGCCTTGCGGATCGTCGCCTCATCGGCAACGCCGGTGAGATGAATCACGCGGATGCGGTGCCCGCCCTTGTGGATCTGGATGACCGCGGCGGACACAAGGTCGTTCAGCCTGTGAGCGCCGCGGCTTCCGCCCATCACGAGGAGGGTGAAGATGTCCCGGCCCGTCTCGTGCGGCGGAATGGTCCTGGCGGCCTTCTCGAGTTCCTTCCGGATCGGCATGCCCGTCACGACGATGTCCTTGCGGCGAAGGTAGAAACGCGTCTCCTCGAAGCTCCCCGCCACGGCCGTCGCCCACCGGGAGAAAAGGGAAATCGTCCGCCCCGGCAAGACGTTGGCCTCGTGGAGCACGACGGGAATTCCAAGGGAAAGGGCCGCGCACACGGGCCCGACTGACGCATAGCTGCCCATCGCGAGCAGGACATCCGGGCGGTTCGGCCGCATGATCCGCCGGCAGGCCCGCGCGGCACGGAGAAGCCGCCAGGCCGCGCGCACCGCGCGAAGGGAAAAGCCGGAGGGAAGACCCTCGGCCTGCACCGTCACCACCGGTCCGGCCCAATCCTTTACCGCGGGCGTCTCAACGTCCTTCCCTGCCAGCCACAGAGTAATATCGTGGCCGCGCTGTCTCAGGATGTCTGCCGTCGCCAATCCGGGGAAGATGTGGCCCCCGGTTCCGCCGCACGCTACTGCAATTTTCAAGTTGTGGCCTCTCGTTCAAGAAAAGAAATTCTTCACCGCAAAGTACGCGGATGGGGACAACAAAAGGAAACCGAGGATGGACACGGATGAACACTGATTTAACGGATGTTTTTTGTCCGCGCCCATCCGTCTCATCCGCGGTTAAACTCTTTCGTTTCCCCTGCTTCGCTTCCTTCGTTATCTTCTGCTCCATTCTTCTTCTGTACTCCCCGCTTCGCCACAGCGACCTCGCCCTACCTGGCCCCCTCGCGTTCGAGCAAAAGCCTTTTCCAGGGGAGCCCTCCGGTGAAGCCGCCGAGCGTCCCGTCTTTCGGCAGGACCCGGTGGCAGGGAATAAAAAGGGGTAATGGATTCGCGCCGCACGCACGGCCGACCGCGCGGGACCCGCCCGGCCGCCCGATCTTCTTCGCCACCGCTCCGTACTCCTGGGTCGCTCCCCTCGGGATCGCCTCCAGGGCCCGCCACACTCGCAGCGTGAACGGCGTCGCCTCCGGCCATGCGAACGACGGAGGCTCGCACTTCCTTCCGCCCAGCATGTCCTTCACAAACCGTTCCGCCTTCCGGAGTATCCGTTCATCGGCCGTATGCACGGCTTCGATTCGCGAGCCCATCCACCGGAACGGTCTGCGCGGTTCCGCGGACAACGAAGGAAGCCTGCATGCCGTGATCTTCCCCTCCCGGGCATCGATGCGGATGCTCCCCCACGAACTGTCCATGCACAGGTGAGACATCCGGTTTTCAGAGGAACGCGGCTTGCTCATTTGAAGACCAGGCGAAAAACACTGAACGCGACGATGATCACGACCACCAGCATGAAGACGGCCTTGTTGCGCTGAACGCTCTTCTCCTGCTTCATCGGACGACCGCCCAGAAACCCGCCGCTGGAGAAGTAGTTGGCAAACCGCTGGTCCTGCGTCACGGCCCTGTTTTTCGGACCGGGGGCAGACTCCGGCAACGACTGGCCGAAGACCTTGGGAGGCTGGCCCAGCGACTGACGTTCCATCTGCTCCGCGCGAGGCGCCCACTCGAACAATTCCCCGTGCGGGCTCGCGGAACGGGGATCGGACGGCATCTCGGTCCTTGGCGGCTCCCGCGTGGAGGCGACGGGATCCTTCCGCATCGGCGGGGGCACACGCCGTTCCTCCCGTTTCAAGGACTTCAGCCGGGGCATGTTGACGTCGTCGGGATTCTTGATGGCCTTCGCCAGCGCCTTGATGTCGTCCCGGACAAGCTCCGACTCCTTTTTCAGGTCCTTGAGACGGCGTTCCAGCGCGGATTTCTTTCCTGTCAGGGATCGCATAGTAGCTGTCTTGCGCCTTTCAGAACCTGCTCGGGAACTCCAGGGCTACATCAACCCGCTCGAACGAAGGATCAGTATGACCACCGTAACAACGACGATCACCACGATCAGCGGCAGACTGACCGCGAAACCGACCTTGACCCAGTGACCGAACGACTTGTCGGGTTGTTCGGAACCGAACCGGCCCTCCTCGAAGATAACCGGCTGGTGCGGAACACCGCCCGGCTTCGCCGGACCGGTCAGCGTGTCGATCCGCGACATGGATTTGTTGTACTCCATGCGCGCGTCTTCGATCACGGTGATTGCCTTGTTCAGTTCATCCCGGAACTGGTCTTCGCTCCAAAGCTCGTCGTTCAGCGACTGGACGTCCGCCAGCAGCGTCTTGAAACGCGCGCGCGTGGCGCCGAGAAGTTCCGCGAGGCGCGTGGCCTGCAACTCGTCCTTCTCGAGGGTCAGGAGGCTCTGGTTGAACCTCTCGACCATCTCCCGTTTGCCGCGCTCGTACTCCTCCTGCTTCCGCCGAATCTCCTCCAGCTCGCGCTTTTCCTTTTCGAGGTTTTCCTGCCGGGCGCGCAGGCGCTCGAGTTCCTGCATGGCGGTCACGACCTGCTCGTCCATGTCCTGCTTGTGCTTCGCCATGCGGGTGAGATTGAAGTCCGACACCGGGCGGACCGGCACCTCGTCGGAAGACGGCATACTGCCGAGGGTCCCGACCGGCTCATCGCCCGGCCCCAGCTTGATGCGCTTTGCCGCGTCACGCTGCTTGACCAGATCGTCGTCAAAAAAATCCGTGTTGGCCATGGGTTCGCTCCCTCCGGTGTGATGTCTCTTCTCGTTCTCGCGTCGTGTTCCGGCCGCGCTTCCGCGTCACCGGGGAATGATCAATGTCTGCCCCGGCCGCACGCTCTGCGGGCTCGTCAGCGTGTTCCGGTTCGCGTCGAAAATCGTTTTCCACTTTCCGGGGTCGTTATACATCTTCGCCGCAATGCTCGACAAGGTGTCTCTTGACTGCACCACGTACGTCTGGACGGCGGCCTGCGCCGGCGCCGGTTTCGGAGGAACGAGCACCGGGACATTCGTGGAAGCGGCGGACGCCGTATTCGCGGCGGCGGTTCCCCCCGTGCCCTGCGACACGGCCAGTTGTCCTTTCAGCGCGCTGATTTCCCTCTTCAGCATCGCGATCTGCTCGATCGCTCCGGGCGGCTGGTCCGGCAGGGAGGCCGCGAAGGAAAGCCGGGCCTGGCGGACGAGGTCCTCGATCAGCCTTCTCTTTTCCGCGTCCGGCCGCAGTTCCAGGTAACGCTGGTAGTGGTAGATTGCCCGGATGTAGTCCTGCTTGTGCGTGTCGTACAGCAGGCCCAGCTCCAGGTGCGCCCGCGCGAGTTCCGGCTTGCGGGACAGCGCCTTGTTGAGCAGGTCAATCGCCCCGTCGATGTCGTCCATGTTCTTCCGCACCAGGGCCCGCTTCAGGTACGGATCGCGCTCGTCCCGGCTGTCCTGGCTCGCGGTCCCGCCGGAACAGCCTGTTTGCGACACGGCCAGCGCGGCCACAAACGCAACCGTCAACAGTAGAAAAGAAAGTCTCTTAAACATGTGTTCTCCCTAACATCGGACATTCCAAAAATCAACCCTATCGGCATCACGGAGACGTATCAACCGCGCACGCCCAAGCCAACGCGATTTCAAAATCGCGTCTACGCAGATCACGGGCTCACTTCAAACGTCTTTCTGTACACAATAAAACTCTGACGGTTCGGCCAGTCCTCATCGAACGGACGCAGGCCGGAGGCCTTCGAGTGCATATCCACAAAGGCGTTCGGCTCCACCCAGATGTACGGCTCCTCCGGCGGACCCTTCGTCCCCAGTTTTCCCATCGGCGGCCACGCGGAGTCGTCGTAGTCCGCCGAGCTCCAGGGGCCCTCCGGATTGAACGCGTACTTCCACGCGGGATCGGAGTTCACGCCGCCGCCGTGCGTGCGCAGCGAGCCCTGGACCCAGCTCGGATACGATTGCCACCCGGCCTGCAAGGCGATGCCGTGCTTGCCGGGGCCGACGGTCAGGCCCACGACGGCCATCCGGTCCGGTTTCTCGACACCGCACAGCTCCCGGCCGTCGAGGAAGGCGCGCGAGCGCATGTTGCTGTACAGGCTGAACAGCGCGTTGGACGGGCTTTCGTGGAACCACATCAGCATCTTTGCCTGCTCCAGCGCGGCGGCGTTGGTCTCCGTGGCCATGAACCGCTCGTACGCGGCGCGCGTGGCGTCGAACCCGTTCATCCGCTCGTCGTAGGCGATCTGCCGGAGCCGCAGGACCGGCGCAAAGGGGAATTCCTTGTGCGTTTCCAGAAACAGGTCGATGTAGTCCCGCGCGCCCTGGTAATCGCCGAACCGCTCGTGGTTGGCCAGCTCGGTCATGATCGTCGCCTCGGCCAGAGGATCGCGCGGCGGTTCCCGGTCCGCCGCCGAACCCAGCGTGTACATCGCGGCGCCCGGCTTGTCCTGGTAGTAGTACGCCACGCTCTCCATGAACCCGTGGCTGGCGTGGTCCGGCCCGCGCTCGAACACCATGTTGAAGGACGTGTTGTAGGCCACCGGATCGAGCAGGTGGAGCCGATACTGGATGATCCGGAAGAACGTCTTCATGGTCAGCCCGTACAGAGGCCGGGCGATGACGTTCTGGTAGTACCACGCGCCGTTGAAATAATCCTCGAGCCCCGTGCCGTGCCAGCCCGGGGTCGTCTCGCCGTCACGGTACATCAACTCGTCGCCTTCCAGAATCCACCAGCTCCGGTCGAGACTGACCACGCTCAGGATGCAGCCGACGTAACGCCCCTTCCCCGTCGTCCGAAGGATCGCGTGCGGCTTGCCGACATCCTGTGCGGTCGATCGCGACCAACTGGAATGGAAGTACGCCCAGTTTGCGTCCCATGCCGGCAACGCCTGGCGCGACACATTCACCGCGAGGTCCACCGGCTGCCGCCCCTGGTTCTCGAAACTGATCCGAGCGGACTTCTCGAAGGGCATCGGGAACCGGCACACGAACGTGTTGTTCGTCAGGCCGAAGTACATGGATTCGTACCGCGTGCGCCGCCAGAAGCTCCCGAAGAAATCGCCGAGCGGAACGGCCACGCTCGGCGACGAGGCGCCGTCCCACGTGATGCGCAGGATCACATCGCGCAGGATTCCCTCGCGATCGACCGCCGTCGGCAGTTTCGCAAAGTCGGGCGTCACGGTCAGTTCGCGCAGGATGGCCGGCCCTGCCACGTCGTTGAGCGCCTGTTGCGCCCCCGGCGCCAGCGTGATCGTTTCAGACGAGGACACGCAGCCCGCGGGTGGCATGGCCATTCCGCCTTTCTTCCAGTTCTCGACCACCCCCGCGAGTTTGTCCGCCTCAGCCGGAGTCACTTCGCCCGTGAACGACTTCACGCGTGTGCCTTTCGGCAGGTTGCAGTAATTGACCTGATAGAACAGGCGAGAGCCGGACCCCTCGGACCGCGTGCCTTCCTGCAGCATGATCACGAGCCGCTTTGCGTACGGCATCGGGATGAAGATGAACCAGCCGTAGTTCTCGAAAGCCGCCAGCGGCGGACGAAACGGATCGCGGCCGCCGGTCAGTTCGTCCAGCGTCAGGTCCAACCGCGGCTCGCGCTCGCCGTCGAAGTAGAAGCGGACGCGGTGTTTTCCGTCGCGCGCGCCCGTGGTCCAGAAGCGGGACACGTAGCCCGGCCCCTCCAGGTCCGCCAGCACGACCCAGCCTGCCGGGCCTTTCCGCAGGAAGTGGTTGAAGTCGTCGTTGCCGCCGGTCGGATCGAACGATGTGATGACCGACGCGGCCGGCGAATCGAGGCGCGCGATCGTTTCAGAATTGGTCAGGTTCCCGAGCAGGTCCGACCACGAAAGCCCGTTCGGATCCGAACCGGATCCGCCGCAGCCGACGAGCAACGCGCACAGCAGAAGACCCGCCATGTGGAGAAGTTTCATAGCGGGCGGAGTCTAGCGCGGAGCAACAAGCCGGGCAAGGAGCAACAACCTAAGGAAATGCAATCGCCACGCATCGCGAACGGGGAGATCGACCCGCCGCGCCGACTGTCGGACGGTTAGGGCGGCGCGATCAGGCGAATTTCCGACGTCTTCATGAACCGCT
>CALMZY010000082.1 GCA_937870865.1 uncultured Lentisphaerota bacterium
CGCGGCGATGCCGTAGTGCGTGGAGTTGCGCGCGACGACCATGCCGAGGCCGTACGTCCGCGCCTTCTCGATCGCGATCTCCATGCACCGTTTCGAGATCACCATGCCCATGCCGTTATGGCCGTCCACGACCGCCGTGGCCATGTTGTCGCGGACGATCTCGACGCTCGTGACCGGCTGCTGGATCTTGTCCTTCACGATCCGGTCGTAGTAGATGGGTTTCAGGCGGCCGATGCCGTGGGAGTCGATGCCGCGCTTATCCGCGGTGATCAGCACATCCGCGCAGACGCGCGCATCCGCGTCCGGCACGCCGATGCCCTTGAAGACATCGGCCACGAACCGCTCCATGGTGTTGAAATCCACCCAGCAGGCGCCCTGAGTCATAATCGAGAACCATGCCCGAAGACGGCCTTCGGATCAAGCGGACAAGCAGTTGGACAGAGCGCCTACTTCCGCGCCGCATCCATCAGCGCGCGGGAAAACTGCTCGACCGTAGGCCAGCGGGCGGTCCGGCGCACCGAGACTGCCTTTTCCACGGCATCGCGGATGTTCGCCGGCAGATCATCCAGCGGAGGCGGCCCCGCCGCAACGACGTTCGGGTCCGTCGTGGTCTGCGGGAACGGGTGGTGGCCCGTCAGCAGTTCGTAGACGATAATGCCGAGGGAGTAGACATCCGTCCGGCAATCCACCGCCTCGCCGCTGACCTGCTCCGGGCTCATGTAGATGAGCGTGCCGAAAACATCGTCCTTCTCCGTCTCCTTGTCCATCAGGCAGGCGACGCCGAAATCGATGATCTTGAGGACGCCGTCCGCGCCCAGCATCAGGTTGGCGGGCTTCAGGTCGCGGTGAAGAACCCCGTGCCGGTGCGCGTAGGAAAGGGCGTCGGAGCAAACGCGCACGACCTGCAGCACGGTGTCGAGGGGCAGGCGTTCGTAGCGTTTCAGGATCTCGCGGAACGTCCGGCCATCCACATACTCCATGACGAGGAAGTACCCGCTCGAGGCCCTCTGGAGATTGTGGATGCGCACGATGTGGCGGTGCGACAGCTGCATCGCGATCCGGGCCTCTTCCTTCAGCGTGGCAATCGCGGATTCGTCGCGGCTGATGCTCGGCGAAAGAATTTTGACCGCGACCGGCATGCCGAGCAGGAGGTCGTTCGCCTTGTAGACGGCTCCCATTCCGCCCTCGCCCAGCACTTCGACGAGCTCGTAGCGATTGGCCAGCGTCTGCTCGCCGGCCGGCTCCTTTTCCCCTTTGCGGGCGCGTATCTTCTGGAGGACTCTCCGGACGGCGCTGACCCCGCGGGGTTCCGTCCGGAGGGAATGCTCGGAGGTGATCTCGCGGGCAAGCTGCGTCAGGTGCTCCTGCTGCTGGCACAAAGCCGCATACCGGTTGAGAGCCTCCTCGACGAGGCTGACGACTTCCTCGCCCATCCAGGGCTTGACGAGATATTTCCAGACCCCGCCCTCGTTGATCGCGCGGATGATGGCCTTGTGGTCCGTGTTGCCCGAAATGACGATCGGAACGATGTTGGGATTCTGTTCGCGGGCGGTGGTGAGCACGGCGTTGCCGTCGATATTCGGCATATTGAGATCGCAGAGCAGAACGGCGATCTCGCGCGTCTGGAGGATATGGATGGCCTCCGCCGGCGAACTGGTCGGGATGAAAACGCACGACAGGTTGGACAGCTGGTGCGTCAGCAGTTTCAGCACCGCCTCTTCGTCGTCAACGGCGAGAACCGTATACGTTTCACTGCGTTTCATGACACGAGCTCTTGGCAACGCGCATAGTACCCCCGCATGGACAAGAAGGTTAGGCCCGCCGGAAAAATGCCTGCCGTTCCCCGGGGAAGACGCAGGCTCCCCGAGCCGTGCCCGCCACGCCCTGTTCGCCGCCGCACAAAACTGGACACTTTCGTTCAAGACTGTGCATCCGGAGATCTTTCAACTCCGTTGTTGCACAACAGGTTGTGCGGGCTGGATCACGCGACACAAAATGCATTCTGGCACGGTTGATGCTTATTCTTCCATCCGCGACCCCGTCGTACAACCCTTGGAGGATCGTATGAGTTCAGCGTGCGCAGTGACAGAGGCGGTCGGATGGCTCAACGCGGATGTCTTTCTTCACCCTTCGACGGATGGCGGAGTGGAGGTGTTTTCGCCGTGCACCCAGCGGTACCTGCTCCTTCAGGACCTCGTGATTCCGCTGGGGAAGAAACTTCGGATCACCCTCGGAAACGACCCGGCCACGTGCGACATCGTCCTGGCCGGCCCCCGCATCCACGGCCAGCACGCGGCCATCGTGTACTCGGAGGGCTGCTACTTCCTGCAGGATCTCGGCACCGCCGGCGGCACGCACATCAACGGGCGCAAGATCACCGGCATCGTGGAACTGCGCGCGGGCGCCCGGATCAACCTGTGGCCGCACACGCTGCGCTTCACCGACAAGGTCTCCGCGGATTCCGGCATGGTCAGCGTCGGGCAGTCCGGCCTGTTCCGTCTCGCCGCATCGTAGAGGTTTCCCTTGCCGCGGTCCGGTCGTTTCAGGCGCGGGTTAGCGCTCGACTTTTGCCGGCCGTTTTTCAAGCATTCGGCTTCGTGAGTTCTTCCAACAAAGTCTGGAACGAAACGGTCCGCGTGCGCTCCTACGAGGCCGGAGCCGACGGCTGCGCCTCCATCCTCAGCATCTGCAACTACCTCCAGGAAGCGGCGGGCAATCATGCGTTTGCCCTCGGGGTGGCGATTGATCAGCTCGCCGTCCAGAACCTTTCCTGGGTGCTCTCGCGCCTGAGGGTGCGCATGCAGACCTACCCGAAGTGGCGCGAAGAGGTCCGGATCGTGACATGGCCGTGCGGCGTCGAGCGTCTTTTCGCGCACCGCGATTTCGAACTGTTCGGTGCGGGCGGACAGAAGCTCGGCGTCGCGACAAGCTCGTGGCTCCTCCTGAACATCCAGAAACGGCGGCCCGCGCGAATGCTGGATGTCGTCAAGGATTTCGCCGTCAGCGACCGGCCGCGCGCGCTGGGCGGCGAACTGGGGGAACGGCTGTCCGCCCCACCCCCATCCGGGACCGAACGCTCGTTCCGCGTGAGGGGCAGCGATCTCGACGTCAACCGGCACGTGAACAATGTGAACTACATCGAATGGGCGGTGGAGACCGTCCCGGCAGGAGCCGGAACCCTGGCCGACTTGCAGGTCGAATTCCTCGCAGAAAGCGTCGGCGGTGATGAAGTGATGTCGCGCTGCGCAGGCTCCGGCCCCGTCTTTCAGCACGAGCTGACTCGCACGTCCGACGGCCGAACGCTGGCGCTGGCGCGGACGGAGTGGGTGAAGAAGTGACGCATGCCCGGAGGGGACCGGTTTACTCGTCCCATTCGATCATGAAGCAGTTGCAGGCTTCGGAATAGGTCTCGGCGTACCACTGGTTGTAACAGAAAACCTTCGGGGCCGGCGAGCGCTCGTGCACCACGTTGAAGAAGGCGCGGTATTCCATCGGTTCCCCCGTGACCCATTCCGGCCCCTTCCCCGTCGTCTTTACGCCGATCCAGAACCAGCTGCCATGCGGGAACATGGAGGCGAGAAAGGCGTTCTCCTCGGAGCTCGTGATGGTGATGAGGTGGCCGCCCATTTTCTCGCATACGGCGCGCGCCTGATCCCACGTCAGGCATTGCGGAATGAACAGGTAACGGTGCCCCTTGAACTCCGTGGCGCGGCTCTTCAACAAGGCGATGTCCCCCTTCCGGATGGCGATCAGCTTCTCGACATCGTGCGCGTGGTAGACCAGACGCAGATCCCGCGACCACGCCTGGTGCATCCACTCCAGCTCCTCGGTGGCGATGGTGTCACAGTCAAACTGGAATCCGCTCGGCGGGTTTTTTACAAACGGTCCGACCGTCGTCAGCCGGTTGCTGCCGCACGTCAACGAATTGAGCGGCGCGCCGACCAGCGGCTGAATGCTGGAGATGCGGTTCGCGTGACAGCTGATCATGTTGAGCGGCATGCCTTTCAGCGGCTCCAGGCTTTCGATCCGGTTGCAGCCGCAATGCAGGGAATTCAGCTGCATGCCCCGCAGCGGCTCGATGTCGGCAATACGGTTCCCGGCGCAGGTCAGCGACGTGAGGGGCATTCCGCGGAGAGGCTCCAGGCTCTCGATCCGGTTGGCATCGCAATACAGGATGCTGAGCGGCATGCCTTTCAGCGGCTCCAGGCTCTCGATGCCGCAGCCGCCGCAGCTCAACACGGAAAGAGGCATGCCGCGCAAGGGCTCCAATCCATCTTTGAGCGGGTTCTGGGCGCAACTGAGCGTGGTCAGGGGCATGCCCGCGACGGGCGCGAGGCTCGTGATGCGGCACCCGTCGCACAGAAGCGTCTGCAGCCCGGCCCCGCGCAACGGCTCCAGGCTCTTGATGGGATTGCCGCCGCACCGCAACGTCACCAAAGGCATGCCTTTCAGCGGCTCCAGGCTCTCGATGTTGTTGCCCGCGCAGTGCAGCGTCGAGATCGGCATTCCGCGGATCGGCGACAGGTCCTTGATGCCGGCCGCGCTGAACTCCAGGACGAGGCCGTCGCTGTCCATCCGCATCTCGACCTTGGCGGAAGGCCATGTGTTCCGCAGCTGTTCCTTCCATGCCGGCAGATTCGACAGGATGTCCCGCCGCTGAAGGGCGCGCTCGCGGCCCGCCCGGGCCCGCTCCAGCCGCTCCGCGTCGGGGAACGAGTCCATGACATCCTGGAACAAGGCCACCGCCATGTCGATGTTCCCGCGCCCGGCGTGCCGCTCCGCGATATCCAGGAGATCGACCTTCCACGGCGTCCCCAGGCTGTACACGCGGATGCGCGTGTAGTGGGTGTCGGCCACCCAGCCCAGCAGCCCAACGAGAGTCCGGTCCGGGCCGGTCAACGGTGCGGGATCCACGAACTTGACGACCTCGACATCGTTCACCACGAGACGCAGTCGGGACCCCACGCGTTCGGCGATCACGTGGTACCTGGAGCCCTGCTCGATGGCGGCCACGGCCACCTTGAGAAACACGTCGATGTCCCGGCGGGCCAGGAGAACCAGGGAGTTGTTGTGCGCGCCGTACTTGAAGGCGTAGCCGCTTACGGACGTGTCCCAGCTGTTGTCCCGGCGGATGCCGCTCAGCAGGCAGGCGATGTCGTTCATGAACTGCCCCGACTGGTAGCACTCGAACTCCAGCCGCACGTCGCCGGTCACCGGCTGTTTCAGCAACAGCATCTGCGGTTCGCCTCCGGACAGGGCGAGTTCCCCGTCCTCGACGGTGCATTGCCCGCCCACGACCTCCCAGCGGTCCAAAACATCCGGGGCGGAGAAGTCCTCATCGAGAATCAGGTGCCAGACCATGCCATTCTGGTAGCTTTCGACATCGGCCTGCAGGTCGGTCACCGTCGTGTGGCGCTGGGCCGGATCAACCGACAACGCCTTCATGGCCACGTCCGAAAGAAAAGCCGGAATCTGACCGCCGGGGCAATGAGGCAGCACGGCCTGCCCGCCCTCCCGGGAAGGCTTCCGGTTGTACTCCACGGGCGGCTTGATGTCTCCGGCCACGATCCGCCGGAGAGTCTCGTTGATGGTTTTTCCCGTGGCGGGCGTGTGCAGGGTCAGGATGCCGTACAGGATGGCGCCGAGGGAATAGATGTCGCTTCGCGTGCTCGCCTCGCCGCCGCGCACCTGCTCCGGCGCCATGAAACTGGGCGTGCCCACGATGGCATTGCTGGTGGTTTTTTCGTCCATGACCTCGGGCGAATTGCCGGCCGGTCTTCCGCCCGGCCCGGCATTCAATACCGGCGGGAACGCGCCGCTGATGGCCAGCCCCCAGTCCAGCACGAGGACCTCGCCGTATTCTCCGATCATGACGTTGCTCGGTTTGAGGTCGCGGTGAATCACCCCGCGGCCGTGCGCAAAGGCCACCGCATCGCACAACTTCTGGAAGATCGTCAGGAGCCGGCCCAGCGGGTACTTCTCGATGACCGTCTGATCCCCTTTCCTGATACCGATCAGGACCTCGGCCAGCGTGACGCCATGAATCAGCTTCATCGAGTAGAACACGTTGCCGCGCGCCTCGACGCCGAGTTCGTGCACGGGAACAATGTTGGGATGTTCCAGCTGGGCGGTGATTTTGGCTTCCTGGGTGAAACGGTCGAACGCGCCCTCCTGCCGCCGGCGCTCGTCCAGCAGAACCTTGATGGCCACCGGGCGCTCGCACTTCAAATCCACGGCCTCGTAGATCACGCCCATCCCGCCGGTGCCGACGACCCGCTTCATCTCGTACTTGCGTCCGCCTTCGACCTGCATGACCGGGTCGCTGGGAATCGTCCCCGCAGCGCCGACCTGGGGTTCACCGGCCGATTGAACATCGATGGTCTCGGCGATCTCGCCGGTCTGGACCGGAATCTCTTCCGGGAGAGGCTTGTTGTTTCGGGCGTTTCGTTTCACGGGCTTCTACCCATCCCACTCTACCATGAAGCAGTTGTGCGCGCCGGGGAATACGTCGAAATACCACTTGCCCACGGCAAATACTTTCGGGCCAAGTTCCAACTCGCGCAGCTTGTCCACGAAGCCGTTAAATGTAAAGGATTCTCCGGTGACCCAGTCCTGCCCGGACTCGGTGGTCTGCAGGCCCATCCAGAGCCAGCAGCCTCCGGGGAACAGCGACGCCAGGAAATCGTTTTCCTCGCGACTTGTGATCGTCAGCAGATGGCCGCCCAGCTCCTCGCAGGCCGCGTTCGCTTCCGCCCACCGGACAAAGGACGGGACGAACAGGTACCGGTGACCGCGGAACTCGTTCGCCAACGCCTTGAGCCGGAGCACGTCTCTTCTCCGATAGGCCAGCAGGACTTCCACATTCCGCGCGTGGCGGGCAAGGCGGAAGTTCCGGGACCACGCATCCCGGAGCGCTTCGAGTTCGCTGTCCGGAATCGTATCGCACTCGAACAGGAAGCTGGCCGGCGGATTCTCCACAAACTGCGTGACGGCGGTCAGTTCGTTCTCCCCGCAGGTCAGGGCGCCCAGCGGCATCCCCTTGACCGGCGCGAGGCTCCGGATCCGGTTGTTCTGGCAGCTCAGCATCTTCAGGGCCTTGCCCTTCAGCGGCGCGAGATTCCTGATCCGGTTCTCGCTGCAGTGCAGAACGGTCAGCGGCGTGCCCCGGAGCGGCTCCAGGCTTTCGATCCGGTTGCCGCTGCAGTTCAGGGTGACGAGAGGAACACCGCGAAGGGGCTCCAGGTCCTCCACGCCGTTCGCATTGCAGTGGAGCGCGGTGAGCCCCATGCCCGAGAGAGGACCGAGATCGGACACCTGGTTTCCCCAGAAGCTCAGAAACGTCAGCGGCATGCCGCGCAAGGGGCTCAGATCCGACACCCGGTTTCCGCCGAAGTTGAGCAGGGTCAGCGGCATCCCCGCCAGGGGTTCAATCGAGTCGATCCGGCAGTATTCGCAGAGCAGGGTCACGAGGGACATTCCGCGCAACGGCTCCAGGCTCTCGATCGGGTTGCCGTTGCAGTGCAGCGTTTCCAGGTTCATTCCGCGCAGCGGTTCCAGGCTGCGAATCCGGTTGTAGGCGCAGTACAGCGTCTTCACGGGAAGCCCGACGAGGGGCGTCAGATCCTCGATGCCGCTGTCGGAGATCTCGACCGTAAGTTGATCGTTGTTCATCCGAAGCTGGATCGACGCGCCCGGCCACGCCGACTCGAGCCGGGCCCGCCACACCGGCAGGCTGTTCTGGATGCCCTCCCGCCGCAGGGCGGCCTCGTAGCCCTGCCGGGCCCTCTCCAGCCGCGCGGCATCCGGGAAGGAATCCATGACTTCCTGGAAAAGGTCCTTCGCCGTCTCGTAGTGGCCCTTCTGAATCTGCCTCTCCGCCATGTCGAGCACGTCGCTCTTCCACGGAGTCCCGCGGACGTAAATCCGGATCCGGCTGTACCGCGTGTCCGCGGCCCAGCCCAGCACGCCGACCGCCGTACGGTCCCCGCCGGACAGCGGGTCGGGATCCACGATCTTGCAGACCTCGCGGTCGTTCACGGTCCATTTGAGGAGGGAGCCCAGGCGTTCCGCGCACACCTTGTATTTTCGGTCGCGCACGAGCAGGGACGCCGGTTCGCTCCAGATGCGCTGGCTCGAGCGCGTGACGAAGTTCAGCGAGTTGTCGAACCCCCCGAACTTGAATTCGTAGCCGCTGGACGGAATCTCCTTCCGGTTCGCGGAAGGCACCGCGGAGATGAAACAGCCCAGGTCGTTCAGGTACGGGCTCGTGAAGCGGCACTCGAACTCGATCCTCACATCGCCCGCCGCAGCCCCTCTGAACATCAGGAACTGCGGCTCTCCGCCGAACAGCCGGAACTCCCCCTCGCGAACCTCGTGCTGCCCGCCGAACACATCCCAGCGCGCGAGCGCCTTCTCGGGCATCGAGAAGTCCTCGTCGATGAGGAGATGCCAGGTCAGACCGTTCTGGTACGCCTCAACCTCCCTCTGCATGTCCTCCACGGACGCGTACCGCGCGGCCCGATCCACCGCCATGGCTTTCATGGCGATGGCGGACAGCGTCTCGGGGATCTCGCTTCCCGAGCAGTGAGGGAAACGGAGCGCCTCGTCGCCCTTCACGCCTTCCCAGTGATTGTACGCGGCCGGCGGGACAACGTCGCCCGCCACGATCTTCCGCAGCACTTCCGCCAGGGTCTTGCCTTTGACCGGCGAACGCAGCGTCAGGATGCTGTAGAGGATCGCGCCCAGCGCGTAGATATCCGTCCGCGCGTCGATCGGCGCCAGTCCCAGGTGGGCCTGCTCGGGGGCCATGAAGCCCGGCGTGCCCAGGATCCGGCGGCCCGACTTGCCCGTCCCGAGCTTGTCCACGCGCATCTCCGCGGAACGGGAGGACAGGGCCGCGGTCTCATGGACCGGATGCGCCAATCCCCAGTCCAGCACCAGCACCTCGCCGTAACTGCCGATCATGACGTTGCCGGGTTTCAGATCGCAGTGCACGATCCCGCGCGAGTGGGCAAAGGCCACGGCGTCGCAGACCTTCTGAAACACCGTCAGCAGACGCTCGAGGGGAAACCGCTCGATCATGTCGAGCTTGCCCTCGCGAATTCCGTGAAGCGCGTCCGTCAGCGTGACCCCCTGCACGTACTTCATCGTGTAATACGCCATCCGCCCCACGTCATTGCCGAGATCGTGGACCGGCACGATGTTGGGGTGCTCGAGCTGGGAAGTGATCTTCGCTTCCTGGATGAACCGGCTGACATCCTCCCGGCGACCCATCGCCTGACCGTTGATCAGCTTGACCGCGACAAACCGCTCGCAGTTGCGCTCCCGCGCCTCATACACCACGCCCATCCCGCCGCGCGCGACCAGCCTGGCAATCTCGTACTCGCGATCGCCTTGCACCTTCAAGACGGCGGACGGCGGATACGCGCTCGACTCAGTCTTGGGATGCACCTTCCCGGCTTTTTCGCGGGGGGGCACGACGGTGATTTGCGTCCGGCCGGCGCTCGAGGCGGATACACGACGGGCTGGAGCGCCACACGGGGGCCCCGTTTTCTTGCGGTCCTTTCCCTGCCTGCCGCGTTTCCTGGCCATGAAAACCAGCCTCAGCACCCAATCCGTGCACTCCGACTCCCCATTCCGGCGCGATGTTGAGACAGATTCCGCGGGAAGGGCTCTTCAATCGTCCCACTCGATGACAAAACCCGTGCGGGCGTCCTCGCCCATCTCGTAAGACCAGGTGCCGCTGAAGAACACTTTGTGGCCGATCCGGCGCGCCCGCAGGATGTCAATGTAGGCGTCGAACTCGAACGGCTCGCCGGTCACCCATTCCTGGCCGCGTTCCGTGGTGCGCAACCCGATCCACACCCAGCTCCCGTGCGGGAACATCGAGGCGACAAATTCATTCTCCTCGCGGCTCGTGATTGTCAGCAGATGCCCGCCGGCCTTCTCGCAGCAGGCTTTGGCATCCTCCCAGCGCACGAATTTCGGAACGAACAGGTAATGATGGCCGTTGAATTCATGCGCGAGGCCCTTGAGCGCCGCGAAGTCCTGTTTGCGCAACGCCAGCAGGATGGCCGTTTCCTTGGCGGCGGCCGTAAACCGCACATCCCGTGCCCACGCTTTGTGAATCCATTCCAGTTCGTCGGTCGTGATGCTGTCGCAGTCGAACAGGAACGATTCGGGCGGGTTCTTGATGAACGAATCGATCCCGGTCAGCTCGTTTCCGCCGCACATCAGCGCGCCCATGACCAGGTTCTTCAAAGGACGCAGGGTCTTCACGCGGTTGCAGTGGCAGCTCAGCATCTTGAGCGGAAGTTCGCTCACGGGATCCAGGTCCACCACACGGTTCCCTCCGAAATGCAGGGAATTCAGGGGCAGGCCGCGCAGGGGTTCAAGGTTTTCCACCTGGTTGCTCGAGCAGATGAGCGTCGTGAGCGGCATGCCCGTCAGGGGCTTCAGGCTGGTGATGCGGTTGGCCTCGCAATACAAGGCCGTCAGTTTCATCCCTTCCAAGGGGCCCAAATCCGAAATGCCGTTGCCCCAGCAGCTCAGCCAGGTCAGGTTCATTCCGCGCAGCGGTTCGAGCCCGTCTTCAAGCTGGTTGCCGCCGCAATTCAGCATCGTCAGCGACCGTCCGCGCAGCGGCCCGAGGCTCTTGACCTTGCAGCATTCGCAAAGCAGGGTAACCAGCGGCATGCCGCGTAGCGGCTCCAGGCTTTCGATGGGATTTCCGCCGCAGTTCAGGGTCACCAGGGGCATTCCCCGGAGCGGTTCGAGGCTTTCGATCTGGTTCCCCGCGCAATACAGCGCCGTCAGCGGCATGCCGCGCAGCGGCTCGAGATCGCATATCCCGCAATTCGTGATCTCCACGGTCAAACCATCATTGTCCATGCGCAACTGAACCGGCGCGCCGGGCCACGCGCGTTCGAGCTTGGACCGCCATACCGGCAGGCTGGCCGACATGTTGTGCCGGCTCCGGGCGATGTCGAAGCCCCTGCGCGCCCGCTGCATGCGTTCGGGCTCGGCGACCGATTCCATGACCTCCTGGAACAGGTCCATCGCCGTGGCGTAGTGGCCCTTCGTCATGTGCCGCTCAGCCACGTCCAGCAGGTCGCTGCGAAGGGGCGTTCCAAGGCTGTACACCCGGATCCAACTGTACCGCATGTCCGCCAGCCAGCCGACGATTCCGACCGCGGTGCGATCGGGGCCGGACAGGGGATCGTTGTCCACGACCTTGAAGATTTCCTGGTTGTTGACCACCATCCGCAGGCGCGGCCCGATGCGCTCGGCCAGCACGCGGTATTTCTCGCCCCGGACCAGCGGCGAGGCCGGCTCGCTCCATATCTTCTGGTTCGAACGCATGAGAACGTTCATCGAATTTTCGTAACTGCCGTACTTGAACTCGTAGCCGCTCGACGGGATTTCCTTGCGATTCTCCGAGCGCACGGCGCCGGCAAAGCAGCCCACATCGTTCAGATAGACGCTCTCGACACTGCACTCGAACTCGATCCGCACGTCGCCGGGAATGTCGCGTTTCAGGAGCAGGAACTGGGGCTCGCCGCCGTACAGCTTCAACTCGCCCTCGCGAAACTCGTAGTGGCCGCCGATCACTTCCCACCGCGACAGCATCGCGTCGAGATCCGTGAAGTTCTCCTCGGCCACGAGATGCCAGATGACGCCATCCTGGTAGGCTTCCACCTCGCGCTGGAGATCCTTGACCGTCTGATACCGCTCGGCCGGGTCCGTCGCCATGGCCTTCATGGCAATGTCGGACAGAAGCGGCGGGATCAGGCGGCCGGGACAGTGCAGCAGGTTCACGGGCCGGATGTCCTGCCGGGCGGCGGAATCCTCCCTCCGGTCCACGCCCGCCGCCCGGTTATAGGCGATCGGGGGAACGATCTCTCCCTGGACAATCTTGCGAAGCACTTCCTTGATATCCGGACCGCTGACCGACGAGCGGAGCGTGAGGATGCTGTAGAGGATGGCGCCCAGCGAGTAAATATCCGAGCGCGTATCCACGTCCACGTTGCCCGCGCTCGCCTGTTCCGGGGCCATGAAGCCCGGCGTGCCCATCACCCGCCCGCTCATCGTCCGCAGGCCCGACCCGATCTTATCCGTGCGGATCGAATCGATGGAATCCTCGACCCCGGCGCCACCCGCAGGAACCGCGGCGCCCGCGGGCACCGCCGGCATGGCCACCGGCGCGGAAGAGGCCGGAAGCAACTGCGACAGGGCTTTTGTGTCGAACCCCTTCGTGACAGGGACGTTGACGGACGTGGTGACCTGCTTCTGACGGAGCACCTTGGCCAGGCCCCAATCCATGACCTGCACTTCGCCGTAATCGCCGATCATGATGTTGTCCGGCTTCAGATCCCGATGCACAACGCCCCGCGAGTGTGCGAACGCCACCGCGTCGGACGTCTTCTGAAAGATCGTCAGGAGGCGGCCCAAGGGATACTGCTCGATCGTCTCCTGCTTGCCCCGGCGGATATCGTCCAGAACCTCGGTCAGGGTGAGACCGCGAACATACTTCATCGCGTAAAACACGTTGCCCTCGGCGTCGAGCCCGAGTTCGTGGATCGGCACAATGTTCGGGTGCTCGAGCTGGGAGGTGATCTGCGCCTCCTCGATAAACCGGAGCAGATCCTCCACCTGGAGCTGGACGTCCTTCGAGAGGACTTTCATGGCCACCGTGCGCCGGCAGTTCAGGTCCTTTGCCTGATACACCGTGCCCATGCCGCCCTTCGCGAGTTCCCGGCCGACCCGGTACTTCTTGCCGCCCTCCACGCTGAGGATCGACGACGCGCTGAAATCGCTCGAGGTGTCCACGCCGACGCTGCGCTTGACGCCCTTCTGGGTCAGGTACTCCGTCAGGGTGCGGCCGCCGGTGATGCGAACGTTCTGGGTGGGTCGGAGTCCGGCCTCGTCTTCCGGCACGCCAGCCCGTACATCCGCCGGCTTGGACACGGTTTTTGACTTACCGGTCTTCCCTGCAGTTGTGCGGGTCTTCTTGTTCATGTTCCCACGGACTCCGCGGCAGCGCGCTCGAACCGCCCCCTCTTGTAACAGATCACGACCGGATAATACACAACTTGCGGAGGTTGATTAAGCGCGCTATCATAATTTCGTGCGATACTGACGAGAGGATCGGAATGAGAACAAATCATCTCGCTCTGTTGTTTGCCCTCGCCCTGCCGGCGGTGTTCGCCGCCGGCTGCACCGAGAAGCCTGCCGATTCCGGAGGGAAGCCGGCTTCTCCGGACGCCGCCGCCACGGCGCCCGCCGCCGTGCCGCAAGCCGAAATCCAGATCGAAGGCGTCCCGACCGAAGAACAGCCGGCCCTCAAGAACCTGCTTCGCGTGGACGGCGTCATGCGCCGGGGCAACGAGTTTGTCGTGGCGCTCAACGGGCAGGTGGTCAAGGCCGGCGAGTTTCTGCGCCTGAAGGTGAAACGCAAAGATTACGTTCTCGAAGTCCTGAACATCGAGTCCGACCGCATCCTGCTCAAGGCAACGACAAAAGGCGATGAGAAGACCGTGCCGCCGGTGCCCTCCCCGCCGCCGAAGGCCGCGCAATAGACCGCGGGATCACATTCCCGCGACAATTCGGAAGCCGAAGTTCGGATGCCCGCGTTCCGGCGTAGGCGTCCGGTGGTACAGGACCTGGAAACCCTCCGGACCCATCCCGCACCAGCATGCCCCGCGCAGGTTTCGGCGGTTCATCGTCGGGTCAAAAAGATCATCCACCCATTCCCAGATCCCGCCATCCACGCCGTAAAGGCCCCAGGCGTTCCGCGGAGCCTCGCGACAAGGCGGCGGCACGCCCCAGCCGATCCGCATCTGTTCGATGACGGCGAAGTTTCCGGAGCCCGGACACCGGTCGCCCCAGATGGGCGCGGACATCGGTTCGCACCGCGCGTAGCTTTCCCATTCCATCTCGCCGGGCAGGCGAAAACGGAAACCTTCCGGAAGCGTGGACCCGAACTTGTCGTGGACCCAGAGCGCGAAACGCCGGGCATTGTCCCAGCTGACGTTGACTGCCGGCTGGTCGTCGGTGTCGAGCGAACACCCGTCCAGCTCGCCGCTGCGGTGCCCCGGTTCGAAACACCGGAATTCCCGGTTCGAAACGGCACAGGTCGCCGCCCAGATTTTCAGAGGGGCCACCCACGTCAACTCCAGGGAGACGCCCCCGGCCAGCGGTAATCCAATTTCCTCTCCGGGCAGGAATTCCTTCATCATCACCCTCCGCTCCTTCGAAACGCACCGGTACTATACCCGAGCGACCCCCAAAAGCACAGCATGCCTCTTTTGAAAACACGCCACGGCCCCTCTTACAGTCTTTACGCAGGGTGCGTTCTGGCATATTTTTCCCCGAGGGAATGGTGATATGCCTGCTCCGCAACAGACTCCGGGACAGACTCCCCAGAGAACCGCCGAGGTCATCACGGCGGTCCGGGGACTCTCCACCGTCCTCAATACCGCTGCCGTTTACCAGATCACGCATCCCGTTTTCCAGCGCGCGGTCGAGCAACTCGTGGCCTCGCTCGAAACGGCGCTGAAGGGCACCGGCGAACTCCCCCTCTTCTTCGGCGAGGGCCAGGTCCGTCTCAGCACAACGCCCATCGAACCCGGCTCAACGATGTTCCAGAAATTCGCGCAGGGCTTCGAATCGAAGGGTATCCGGGGCATCTCCATCCTGCGCGGCGTGACAACGGACGAGTTGAGCAAGTTCGTCAGCATCCTGACTTCGCGGTCCAATGACCTGGCCGCGCAGGGACTCTCCGCCCTCCTCGAACGCCAGGGAATCCGCCACATCCGCGAGCAGAAGGTGAAGATCGGAATCATCGGCAAGGACTCCGTTGTCCAGCAGGAGGAGAAAACTCCGCCGGCCGCCGCGGTCAAATCGCCGGCCGCCGCCCGGCCCGGCGAATGGGATATCGAGGCCGGCGCAGACGAGATTTCGCTCGACGAGGCGTTCAAGGATTTCGAACCCCTGCCCCCGTCCAAACCTTCCGCGGACAAACCGCCCATCCGGCACTTCGTGGTCAACGTGCTGGACTCCGTCCGGAAGGAGCAAACCACGCTTCACGAGGCGTCGGAGACCATTGCGCAGGAATTTGAGCAGAGGCTCCACGAAAAAGTGGAAGAGGTCCGCCAGCAGAGCGAGGGGAAAGTCAGGCGGCTGGAGAAGGTCAAGGAGGTCATGCTCAAGGAGCTCGAGAACCTGCACCTGGCAGCCATCGTTCTGGATGTCGAAATGAACGTCGTCGGAGCGAACGATTCGGGACGAAGGCTGATCGGCAACATCGGCAAGATCGATCCCGGCACGCCCATCCACGACTTCGTGGAGTCCCGGCAGGAACGGCAGACCATCGAGATCAACGGCGTGTCACGCCTCGCCCACATCATCCTCTCCACCGCCCGCGACAAGGGCGAGGGAACGATGCTGATCTGTTTGGAGTGATGTTCTCTTCCTGATCGTAATCGTA
>CALMZY010000083.1 GCA_937870865.1 uncultured Lentisphaerota bacterium
TGCGGCGACGGGCCGGTGGACGCGACGCTCAAGACGATCGACCGGATCACCGGTGTGCCGGGCGACCTGAGGGACTACTCCATCCAGGCCGTGACGCGCGGCGAGGACGCCGTGGGCGAGGTGAGCGTGACGGTGGCGTTCGGGAAGGGCTTCACGTCCGCCAAGGCCGCCAGCACGGACATCGTCGAGGCCAGCGCGAAGGCGTACCTGAACGCCCTGAACAGCTACCTGTTCGCGCAGGCCGCGGGGAAGAGCGGGAAGAAGAAGGCGAAGCACGCCGCGGGCCGGCAGCCGTAGAGGCTGTCCTTGGACGCTTGACCCTTGACGCTTGGGACCGACCACCAAGCGTCAAGTGTCCAGGGTCAAGTTACGAGGATCTCCTTTTAGAATCACGCCAGCCCCCCATTTCGACGGCTCGCTTTTCCGAGGCGAGCCCTTATATTCGATTCATGATGCGATTCGTCCTGTCTGCCGCGATTTTCGTGTTCGGGTCCGGGGCCCTGTTCGCCGAGCCTCTGAGCCTGAACGCGTGCTACGACCTGGCGCTCAAGCAGAGCGAACAGGTGTCCATCCTCGACGCGGAATGGCGCGCGGCCGAGGCGCGGTACCGGCGGGCTTCCGATTCGTGGATGCCGGACGTGAGCCTGGCCTCCGCGCATCGCTTCGAGCCGGAGGTGGACGATGTATCCAGCAGCGGCAACCGGCACGAAGTTCTGCTCACGGCCAGCCAGCCGATCTTCACCGGGTTCCGGCTGACTCGGGAGGCCGAGGCGGCGAAGGCGGAAACGCGGGCGGCCTGGCTGAGGAGCGCGCGCTTCAAGGAAGTGCTGTACCAGGACGTGTCCGATGTTTTCTACCAGACGCTGCTGAACCAGGAGGACATCAAGGTGCTGGACGCGCTGGCCGCGGCGCTCGAGCAGCGCGTGGCCGAGCTTGACCGGCGCGTGAAGCTGGGCCGTTCGCGCAAGGGCGATCTGCTGGGTGCGCAGACGGACCTGGAAGACGTGAAGGTCATTCGAGAGGCCACCGCGGGCCGGCTGGCCGCGTCGCGCGAACTGCTGTCCTTCCTCACCGGGCAAGCCGCCGAATCCCTCGTGGTCGCGGACGCTTCGGCCTGGACGCGCGCGCCGGACCTCGATACGGCCCTGACCAACGCCACGGCGCGCAAGGACATCCGGGCCGCCGAGGCCGGCGTGGAGGGCGCGGAGCGGCGGCTGGCCGCCGAGAAGGGCAGCCGCTGGCCGCAGATCAGGGCCGGGGCGGACTACACGCTGTACGAGGATCCCGACAACGACAGCACGTGGGGCGCGCTTCTGACCCTGGAGCTTCCGATCTTCGACGACAACGTCATCAAGTCGCGCATCGAGGAAAGCCGCGAAGCCCTGAACATCAGCCGGCTGAACCTGGCCCGGCTTCGCCGGGAGTCCGCGTCCGACGTGCGGCTGGCGTTTTCCGATTTCTCCTCGAGCCTGGCCCAATGGCAGAGCCTCGGCCGGGCGTTGCAGGTGGCTGAGGAGAACTACGCGCTTCAGCAGGACGACTACGCGCTGGGGCGGGCGAGCAACCTGGATGTGCTGAGCGCGCTGGCGCAGGTGCAGAACTTCCGCCGCCGCGCGGTGCTGGCCGAGATGCAGGCGCGCGCCAGCCTTGTCCGCCTGCACGTCGCCGCCGGGGAGGTGGCCCCATGACGCTTTCCGATCTCTCCATCCGACGCCCCGTGTTCGCCTGGATGATCATGTTCGGCCTGATCGTCTTCGGCGCGATCTCGTTCGGCCGGCTCGGCGTGAGCTTGATGCCCAGCGTGGACTTCCCGATTCTCGAGATCAACGTGCGGTGGGAGGGCGCCGCGCCGGAGCTTCTCGAGGCCGAGCTGATCGACCCGATCGAGCAGAAGGTCATCGCGGTCGAGGGGCTCAAGGAGGTCCGCTCCACGGTCCGCCAGGGCGGGGGATCGATCGAGCTTGAGTTCGAGCTCAACCGGGACGTGGACGCGGCGGTGCAGGAAGTGCAGGCGGTGCTCAGCCAGATCCGCTATCCGCTCGGCGTCGACACGCCCACCCTCCGCAAGAGCAGCACGGATTCCGATCCCATCGTCTGGATCGGCGTGGCGGGCGACATGCCCCTGCGCGAGATGGTGGCGTTCGTCGACGGCTTCCTCATCGACCAGTTCCAGATTCTTCCGGGCGTGGGCGAGGTGTCCATCCAGGGGTCCAGCGAACGCAACCTCCGCATCTGGGTGGACAACGAAAAGCTGAGGCAGTACGAGCTGACGGTTCTCGACGTGCAGGAGGCCGTTGCCCGCGAGCACGCGGAAGTGGCCGCGGGCTACATCGAGAACCAGAGCCAGGAAATCAACGTGCGCACGATGGGCGAGGGCATCACGCCCGAGCAGGTCGCGAACATCCTCATCACCCGGCGCGGCGGCCAGACGATCTACGATTCCACCCTGCGCATCGGCGACGTGGCGCGCGTCGAGGACGGCCTGAACGACGTCCGGCGGATCGCGCGCATCAACGGCCGCGAGGCCGTCGGCATGGCGATCCGGAAGCAGCGCGGCGCGAACGAGGTGGAGATCGGGCGCGCCGTGCGCGCGAAGATCGAGGAGCTCAACCGGTCGGGGGCGCTGCCGAAGGGGATGGAGCTGAGCATCAACGTCGACTTCACCACGTTCGTCGAGCGCTCCGTGAAGCAGACGGAGGAGGAGCTTCTGTTCGCCGGCCTGCTGACGGCCCTGATCGTGTACCTGTTCCTCGGCAACTGGAGTTCGGCGATCAACATCATCCTCGCCATCCCGACTTCCGTGGTCGGCACGTTCACGATCCTGTACTTCATGGGCTTCACGCTGAACACGTTCACCCTGCTGGCGCTCGCGCTCGCGATCGGCATCGTCGTGGACGACGCGATCATGGTGCTGGAGAACATCGTGCGGCATTTTCACATGGGCAAGCATCGCGCCAACGCGGCGCGGGACGGCGCGCGCGAGATCACCTTCGCCGCCGTCGCGGCGACGCTCGCCGTGATCGCGATCTTCCTGCCGGTGGCCTTCATGTCCGGCATCATCGGCCGCTTCTTCTTCCAGTTCGGCGTGACGATCACCGCGGCGGTGGCGCTGTCCCTGCTGGAGGCGATCACGCTCACGCCGATGCGCTGCTCGCAGTTCCTGCAGTCGTCCGAGCGGCCGGGCTGGATCGAGCGGACCATGCGCCGGGGGATGGGCTCGCTCGCGGAACGCTACCGGGCCGTGCTCGGCGTGGCGTTGCGCTGGCGCTGGGCCGTCCTGATCGTTTCGGCCGCGCTCTTCGGCTGGTCGTTGACCCTGGGGGCGGGGCTCCGGCGCGAGTTCGTGCCGCCGCAGGACCAGAACTTCATTCGCATGTCCGTGCAGATGCCCGTGGACTCGTCGATCACCCGCACCGACGCCGAGGCGCGGCGGGTCGAGGAGTACCTGCGGACCCGCCCGGAAGTGGCCCGCATTTTCACCGGCGTGGGCGGGTTCAGCGGGACCCCGAACCAGTTCAACGTGATGATCACGCTGGTGGACAAGAAGGACCGCAAGCTGAGCCAGCGGCAGCTGGTGGAGCAGTTCCGAAAGGACCTCGGCGGGTCGCCGGGCATCCGGCTGAGCTTCCAGGACATCTCCACGCGCGGCCTCACCCCGCGGCGCAGCCAGCCGGTGGAATTCAACCTGCGCGGCCCCGACTACGCCGTGCTGGACGCGAAATCCCGGGAGATCATGGCGAAGATGGAGGCCGGCGGCCTGATGGTGGACGTGAACAACAACTACCGCGCCGGCATGCCGGAACTGCGCATCCAGCCGGACCGCGAAGCCGCGTCCGCGCGCGGCGTGTCGATGCTCGACCTCGCGCGCACGGTCAACGCGGCCATCGGCGGCGTGCGGGAAGGGAAGTTCACGAAGGACGGGCGGCGGTACGACGTCCGAATCCGCCTGAACCCCGACCAGCGCGTGAACGCGGACGACGTGGACCGGCTCCAGGTCCGCAACCAGTACGGGGAGCTCGTGCCGGTGCGCGACCTGGTCAAGCTGGAGACCGTGCCGACCGTGCAGTCGATCTCCCGGGTCAACCGCCAGCGGGCCATCAGCATCACCGCGAACCTCTCCACGGGCGCGTCGCAGGCCGATGCGCTGGCGGCGGTGCAGAGAATCTGCCGGGATGTCCTGCCGGCGGGCTACGCGGCCTTCCTCGAAGGCGGGGCGAAGACGTTCGAGGAATCGTTCCGCGGCCTGAACTTCGTCTTCCTGCTGGGCCTGATCGTGGCGTACATGGTGCTGGCCTCGCAGTTCAACAGCTTCGTGCATCCGTTCACGATCCTGCTCGCGCTGCCGTTCAGTATCAGCGGCGCGGTCTTCGCCCTGCTGGCCAGCGACCAGTCGTTGAACCTCTACAGCGCCATCGGCGTGATCCTCCTGATGGGCATCGCGAAGAAGAACTCCATCCTGCTCGTCGAGTTCGCCAACAAGTTCCGCTACGAGGACGGGCTGCCGGCCGTGGAGGCGGTCCACCGCGCGGCGCCGATCCGCCTGCGGCCGATCCTGATGACCTCCGTCGCGACGGTCGGCGCGGCCCTGCCGCTCGCGCTGGGCCTGGGGCCCGGCGCGGAGACGCGGATGCCGATGGCGATCGCGGTCATCGGCGGCATCGTCGTCTCCACGCTCTTCACCCTGTTCGTCGTTCCGTGCGCCTACACCCTCATGGCGCGCCTCGAGCATCATACGCCGACGCCCACGGGCGAGCTGGAACCCGAGGTCGAGACCGGCAGCCGCAGGGGCTGACCACCAAGCGTCAAGCGTCCAAGGCCAAGTCGCCCCCGAATATCATTGCGATATTTTTCCAATCATTGGAAAATCTGTTCGTTGTTTTTCCAATGTTTGGAAGAAGCAGATGCGGCTTGGATCCGCGTTCCCGCGAGGACGAGGACGAGAACGACGACGAGGACGAGGCGCTGTGAACATCACCGGCCATACCAAAGCCTTCGCGGTCCTTGGCCATCCCATCGGCCACACGCTTTCCCCTGTCATGCACAACGCCGCCATCGCGGCGCTGAAGATGGACGCGATCTATCTTGCGTTCGACGTGCATCCGGACCGGCTCATGGACGTGCTGGGTGCGATGCGGGAGATGGGCTTTGGCGGCGCGAACCTGACCGTGCCGCTCAAGGAAGTCGCCTGCCGCGGGCTGGCGAAGCTCGACGAGTCCGCCCAGCTTCTCGGCGCCGTGAACACGGTGAAATTCGGGCCGGACGAGACGACCGGTTTCAACACGGACGGGGCGGGATTTCTGAAGGCAGTCGAGGAGGCGTTCGGCGGACCGGTGGCGGGCAAGTCGGTGTTTGTCCTCGGCACCGGCGGCGCCGGGCGCGCCGTCGCGCTGGCGTGCGCGGGCGCCGGGGTGACCGCGATTTCCCTGTGCGACGCCGACGCGGCGCGCAGCCACAAGCTGGCGGTCGAGATCGAGACGAAGTTTTTCATCGAGACGGTCAATGTGGTCGCAATCGGGCCGGGGCAGTCTGATGCCGCGCGCGCCACGGACATCGTTATCCAGGCGACGCCCGTCGGGATGAAAGAGGGCGAGCCGTCACTGCTGGCGCCGGACGCGTTCCGGAAGGGGCAGTGGGCGTTCGACCTGATTTACATGTATCCGGAAACGGCCTTCATGAAGGCGGCGAAGAAGGGCGGGGCGCAGGCGGCCAACGGGCTGGGCATGCTGCTGCACCAAGGTGCGGCGGCGTTCGAGATCTGGACCGGCGTGAAGCCGCCGGCGGACGTGATGCGGAAGGCGTTGGAGAAAGAAGTGTATGGCGGAAAGAACCCGTAGCAGAAACTGGAAACTGGAAACTCGAAACTCGGGCACCTGGGTCCAAGTTTCAAGTTTCGAGTTTCAAATCCAAGGAGAGCGGCTCCTCTAATGGAAATCACTACTTTCTTTTTCATCTACTTCTCCCTCCTCGTCTTCGCGGTCGGCGCGTGCGTCGGCAGCTTCCTCAACGTCTGCATCTACCGCATTCCGCGCGAGGAATCGGTCGTTGCCCCGCGGTCGCATTGTCCGCACTGCAACAAGATGATTCCGTGGAACGACAACATTCCGCTGGTGAGTTACCTTCTGCTGGCCGGCCGCTGCCGCGTCTGCAAGAACGTGATTTCCGTGCGCTACTTCCTGGTGGAGCTGATGACCGCCGTCCTGTTCCTGCTGGTCTGGCTGCACTACGGGTTCGACGCGCGCACGCCGGTGTACTGGATGGTCGTCTCGGGACTGATTCTCGGCACGTTCGTGGATTTCGATCACATGATCATCCCGGACCGCGTGAGCCTGGGCGGCGTGGTGGCGGGGCTCGTGCTGAGTCCCCTGATTCCTTCCCTGCACGATGCCATGCGTCCGCTGGACGGCCTGATTGCCGCGCTGATCGGCCTGATTGCGGGTTCGGGTATTCTTTGGGGGGTTGGATTCCTCGGCAAGCTGGCTTTCAGGAAGGACGCGATGGGGATGGGGGATGTCAAGTTGCTGGGTGGATTGGGGGCGTTGCTGGGGTGGCAGGCGGTGCTGTTCATTATCATGGTCTCGGCGCTGATCGGGTCCTGCGTGGGGGTGGCCTTGATCTTCAGCCGCTGCAAGCAGTGGCGCAGCCGCATCCCGTACGGGCCCTACCTGGCCTTGGCAGCTGTGGTCTGGATTTTGTGGGGTAAAGGGTGGTGGGAGGCGTACTTTGCCTGGGCTGTGGACGGAACGCTTTGATATGGCGTAACTTGGGCTGCAAACTTTTTTAGTAAAATCGCAACATTCCTCTTGTAATCCACCCACCGAACGCAAGAATACATCCATTCAGTAAAGGGGAGGTTGTAAAGCAATGGCTAATGGCACGGTCAAATGGTTTAACGAGAAAAAAGGGTTCGGATTCATCATTCCGGACGGAATGAATCAGGATGTTTTTGTCCACTACTCCGCCATTCAGGGAGATGGATTCAAGACCTTGAACGAAGGCGACAAGGTCCAGTTTGAAATCTTCCAGGATGTGAAAGGCGCCCGCGCGAAGGATGTCGTGCGCGTGGCGGACGTACCGCAGTCGTAGTTCGTTGGCGATTATCTGCGGCGGCAGATCTGTGGGGCTCAACCTGAACAGGGAAGGGCCCCTTTTTCTTGGATGGGTTCAGGGCCATGAAGACAAACATCATTTTGGTTGGGTTCATGGGAACCGGCAAAAGCGCGACCGGCCGGCTGGTGGCCAAGCGGCTTGAACGCCAGCTGATCGATATGGACGCTGAAATTGAGCGGCGGGAAGGCCGCAAAATAGGCGATATCTTCGCGAAGGACGGCGAGCGCTATTTCCGCCAGGTTGAGCGCGAAGTCGTGAAGGAGCTGTGCGAGCGGAAGAACCTGGTTGTTGCGGCCGGCGGCGGGGTCGTGATCAACCCCGAGAACATTCACGATTTCAGCCGCACCGGCGTGGTCGTCTGCCTGAGCGCAAGCCCGTCGGTCATTCTCCAGCGCGTTGCCGCCGAGACGCACCGGCCGCTCATCGAGGGCGGCGAGAAGGCAAAAAAGATCACGGATCTCCTGGAAATCCGCAAACCCCTCTACGATGCCATTACGCACCAGGTTGATACCACGCATCTTTCCTCCGACCATACCGCCGACCGCGTGATCGAGATTTACGAGAAGGCGGCGAAGGAGTAGAGG
>CALMZY010000084.1 GCA_937870865.1 uncultured Lentisphaerota bacterium
TGCGTCGGCCTGCGGCCGGTGCTGGTCCACGGCGGCGGCAAGGCGATTTCCCAGAAGATGAAGGACGCCGGCCTGCGGCCCGTGTTCGTGAAAGGCCTCCGGGTCACGGACGACGAATCCATCCGGATCGTCGAACAGGTCCTCAACGACGAAGTGAACCCCGAGATCGTGAAGTCGCTCGAGGAATTCGGCTGCAAGGCGCGGGGCATTCACGGCGAACACATTCTCTTCGTCAAGAAGCACACCGAGCGGGACCCTGACACCGCCGAGGTCCTCGACTGGGGCTACGTGGGCGACGTGATGAAGGTGGACGTCGAACCGATCAAGGCGTACCTGCAGGCCGGCATCACGCCCGTGATCACGCCGCTCGGGCTCGGGCCCGACCGGAAGCTTTACAATATCAACGCCGATGAAGTCGCTGCGGCGATCGCGGAGAAGCTCGAGGCGCGGAAGCTGGTTTTCCTGTCGGACGTGCCGGGCCTCCTTGAGAACAAGGACGACCCGTCGTCCATCATGTCCACGCTCAAGCTCGGCGAGATCGAGGACCTGATCCGCCGCGGCGTCATCTCCGGCGGCATGCTGCCGAAGATCGGCGGCGCGCTGAAGGCGCTCAAGGCCGGCGTGAAGAAGACGCACATCATCGATGCGGGCCTGCCGCACTCGCTGCTGCTGGAGATGTTCACGGACAAGGGAGTCGGGACGGAGATCGTACAGTAGGCGTTCACGGTTCGCTGTTCAGAGTTCAGGGTTGTTCCTTGAAAAGGCTGTTTGGATGAAGATAGAGCGGTTTGAAGACATCGAGGGCTGGCAGCTGGGCCGAAAGCTTTCAAAAGCCATTTACTCGGTCTCAAGAAAAGGCGAATTCGCAAGAGACTACGGATTGCGCGACCAAATCCAGCGAGCGTCTGGATCAGTCATGCATAATATCGCCGAAGGGTTTGATGGCGGCAGCAACGCCGAGTTCATCAAGTTCTTGCGATACTCAAAACGGTCCTGCACCGAAGTGCAAAGCGAATTGTGGGTTGCACTGGATCAAGAGTACGTAACCGAGACTGAATTTAACAAGCTGTACGACATGGCCAGAACCGCTCGTTCAAAAATCGGGGCTTTCATCAAGTACTTGGATGAATTCGAAAAGAGGAAGAAACAGAGCTCCCGGACAAAAACAACGCCGGAATCGAACCGGGAACCGTGAACGGTGAACCGGGAACTCAGGAGAATCGAAACGTGAGCACATCAGAAGAAATCATTGCGTTGCATAAACAGTTCGTGATGCCGACCTACGCCCCCGGTCTGGTTTTTGTCAAAGGCAAGGGCGCGAAGGTCTGGGACGCGGACGGCAAGGAGTATCTCGATTTCCTCGCCGGCATCGCCGTGCTGAGCGTCGGCCACTGCCACCCGAAGGTGGTGAAGGCCATCAAGACGCAGGCGGCCACGCTGATGCACGTCTCGAACCTCTACTACAACGAGAACCAGCCTAAGCTCGCGCAGGCGTTGTCCACGCGATCGCTGAACGGCAAGTGCTTCTTCTGCAACTCCGGCGCCGAGGCCAACGAGGGCATGATCAAACTCGCGCGGCTCTGGGGCCACGCGCAGGGCAAATACGAAGTCATCTCGATGACGAACTCGTTCCACGGCCGGACGCTCGCCACGCTGACGGCGACGGGCCAGACGAAGTACCAGAAGGGCTTCGAGCCTCTTCCCGCGGGATTCGTTTACGCCGAGTACAACAACCTGGAATCCGTCCGGGCGGCGATCAACGAAAAGACCGTGGCGGTCCTCGTCGAAGCGGTCCAGGGCGAAGGCGGCATCGTGCCGGCCCTGCCCGAGTTCATGCTGGGCCTGCGGTCGCTGTGCAACGAGAAGAACATCCTGCTCCTCTGCGACGAGGTGCAGTGCGGCTTCGGCCGGACCGGCCACTGGTTCGGCTTCCAGGAATTCGGCATCCAGCCGGACGCATTCTCTCTCGCGAAGGGACTCGCGAACGGATTCCCAATCGGCGCGATCGTCGCAGCGCCGAAGCTCTCGGACATTTTCCAGCCGGGCAATCACGCCAGCACGTTCGGCGGCAACCCGCTTGCGTGCGCCGCAGCCCTCGCCACGATCGAAACCATCGAGGAGGAGAAGCTCCTCGAGAACGCAACGGCCATGGGCGACCTGTTCCGGCAGAAGCTGAAAAAGCTCGTGAAGAAATATCCGTTCATCAAGGACGTCCGGGGCATCGGCCTGATGGTCGGCCTGGTCGGCGACCGGCCGGTCAAGCCGCTGGAGGTCATCCTCCGGGAGAAGGGCCTGATTTCCATCGCAACGCACGACACTGTCATCCGGTTCCTGCCGCCGCTGAACGTCAAAGCGTCGCAGGTCCGGCAGGCTGTCAAAATCGTGGATGAGGCTTGCGCCCAGTGGCAGACCACAATGTCACAGCCGCAAAACTGAAGCGGCGAGTCCTGCTTTCAGCCGCGATGGTCATGCTCAGCGTGGCGTCCGCCCATGCGCAATCCGTCGCGGCCTTCTCCATTACCAATGCGGACGTGATCGAAAGCAGCGGGATCACGTTCAGCCAGCGGCGCGACGACGTGCTCTGGACGCATAACGATTCCGGAGACACGCCCCGCCTCTTCGCCGTCGACACGGCCGGCCGCGATCTGGGGACATTCCCCGTCGACCCCGCAAAGGCCGTCGACTGGGAAGACATCGCCTCCGCATCCATCGACGGCAAGCCCTGTCTGATCGTGGCGGACACGGGCGACAACCAGAGGAAACGCGGGGATGCAACGCTCTACATGATTGAGGAACCGGACATCGGGACCGATCGCGTGGCCCGCGTGATCCGCACCCTGCCCTTCACATACGAAGACGGCCCGCAGAACTGCGAAGGCCTCGGCGTCGCGCCGGACGAACAGGTCTTCTACCTGGCCACGAGGGGCAACGAAGGGCAGCGCAAGCTGTACGAGTTGCCGTTCACCGGGACGGTGGCGCGGCTCGTTACGACACTGGCCGCCCTGCCCCACGTGACGGCCATGGACATTTCGCGCGACAGCCGCTACGCCGTCTTTCTGACGCAGGACAACACCGCCCTCGAGTATCGGCGCGAAGCCGGAGAGAGCTGGCGGCAGGCCTTCGCGCGTCCGCCGCGCACGCTGGAACTTCCCGAGGCCGTGCAGGCCGAGGCCATCGGCTACCACCCCGACGGCGACGCGCTGTACGTGACCAGCGAGGGCTCGCCCTGCCCGCTCTGGCGGATCGAAATCCTGCCCGATTCCCCACGGCCCTGATCGCAGCGCGCCCCGCCCCGACCGCGGCCTGCATCCACGTCCGCCTCAACAAAGCCCGCGTCTGCCATTCGCTGTGCCATTGTGTGCATTTCGAATTGTTACATCTGACGATGCGGCCGTCTTGTTTAATGTAACAATTGGGATTCAGAATCCGGCTCCTTAAAAGCGTGGACTGTTGGGGCCGGACCCTGTAAATATTCAACGCTTTGGTTTCACAAGGAGTGCATACATGAAAGTGGTTCTTGCGTATTCCGGCGGGTTGGACACATCGGTCATCCTCAAGTGGCTGAAGGAAACCTACAAGGCGGAGGTCATCTGCTTCGCGGCGAACATCGGCCAGGAGGAGGAGCTCAGCGGCCTGCGCCAGAAGGCGATCAGGACCGGCGCCAGCAAGATCTACATCGATGACCTGCGCGAGGAGTTCGCGCGCGATTTCATTTTCCCGATGCTCCGGGCCGGCGCAGTCTACGAATCCGGCTACCTCCTCGGCACGTCCATCGCCCGACCGCTCATCGCGAAGCGCATGGTCGAGATCGCCCGCGAGAACAAGGCCGACGCGATCAGCCACGGCGCGACCGGCAAGGGCAACGACCAGGTCCGCTTCGAGCTCACCGCGTACGCGCTCAAACCGGGCATCCAGGTCATCGCCCCGTGGCGCGAGCCGCGTTTCCGCGACCAGTTCACGGGCCGGCAGGCGATGATGGATTACTGCGCGAAGCACGGCATCCACATCGACGTCACCTCCAAGAAACCGTACTCGATGGACCGCAACCTCCTGCACATTTCGTACGAGGGCGGCATCCTGGAAGACGCGTGGAACGAGCCGACCAAGGATATCTTCAAGCTGTCCGTCGCGCCCGAGGACGCGCCGAGCAAGCCGGAGTACGTGACGATCGACTTCAAGGAAGGCGATGCGGTCGCCGTCAACGGCAGGAAGATGAATCCGCTCAAGGTCATGGAGACGCTGAACCGCCTCGGCGGCAAGCACGGCGTCGGCCGCGCAGACCTCGTCGAGAACCGGTTCGTCGGCATCAAGAGCCGCGGCGTCTACGAAACCCCCGGCGGAACGATCCTTCACAAGGCGCGCGAGGCGGTCGAGCAGATCACGATGGACCGCGAGGTCCTTCACCTGCGGAACTCGCTGATCCCGAAGTACGCCGAACTGGTTTACTACGGATTCTGGTTCGCTCCCGAGCGCGTCATGCTCCAAAAGGCCATGGACGACGCGGCGGCGTGCGTCACCGGCACGGCGCGGCTGAAGCTGTACAAGGGCAGCTGCACGATCGCCGGACGCAAGTCGAAGCAGTCGCTGTTCGATCCGAAGCTGGCAAGCTTCGAAGGCAACGTCGGCTACGACCAGAGCGACGCGACCGGGTTCATCAAGCTGAACGCGCTGCGGCTGCGGGTCAGGGCACGGCTGGGGAAGTAATATGGACGCATTCAAATACAAAGACGGTTGGCTGTATGCGGAAGGGGTTTGCGTTGAGGAGCTTGCTCTCAAGCACGGGACGCCGCTCTACATCTACAGCCGCGGCCATCTTCAGGACCAGCACCGCGCGCTCGCCTCGGCCATGCGCGCGGTCAAGCCGCTGATCTGCTTCTCGGTCAAGACCAACACGAACGCCGCGGTCATCAACACGTTCGCGAAGCTCGGCGCCGGGGCGGACGTTGTTTCCGGCGGCGAGCTGTACCGCGCGATCCGCGCCGGCATCCCGGCCTCCAAGATCGTTTTTGCCGGTGTCGGCAAAACCGTCGCCGACATCGAGTACGCGCTGAAGCAGGACATCCGATTTTTCACGGTCGAGTCAGAGCCCGAATTGGAGCGCATCTCGAAATGCGCACGACGCCTGCGCCGCAAGGCGCGCATCGCGTTGCGCGTCAATCCGGATGTCGATCCTCAGACGCACAAGTACATCAGCACGGGAAAGAAGGAGAACAAATTCGGCCTCGATCTCGGCCGCGCGATGAAGGCGTACGAGCTGGCCGCGCGCCTGCCGAACCTCGAGATCGTCGGCCTGCACATGCACATCGGGTCGCAGATTCTCTCGTCCGCGCCGTACACGCACGCGCTCCACAAGGTCGAGAAGCTCTGCCGCCAGTTGAAGGCGAAATACCCGACCTTCCGCGTTCTCGACATGGGCGGCGGCCTCGGCATTTCGTACAAGCCGTCGCAGGACCCGCTCGACGCGAAACACTTCGCGGACATCGTGGTCCCGTTCCTGAAGCGGCTGGAGATGGACGTCGTCATGGAGCCCGGCCGGTTTCTCGTCGGCAACGCCGGTATCCTCGTGACCCGGATCCAGTACGTGAAGAACGGACCCTCGAAGAAATTCGTCATCGTGGACGCCGGCATGAACGATCTCATCCGGCCCCCGCTCTACCAGGCGCACCACGAGGTGATTCCGGTCGCGAAAACGCGCGGGACATTCATGGCGGACGTGGTCGGGCCGATCTGTGAATCCGGCGACTTCTTCGCCCTCGACCGCCACCTGCCGAAGGTGAAGGCCGACGACCTGCTCGCCATCCTGAGCGCCGGCGCGTACAGCTTCTCCATGGCCTCCAACTACAACAGCCGCGGCCGCGCCGCGGAGGTGATGGTGTCCGGCCGGAAAGCCGCGCTCATCCGAACCCGCGAGACCTGGGCCGACCTCGCCCGCGGCGAGAAATTGCCGCGCTTGTAGGCGGTGTTACCTTTCCCCGCGCATCCGTGTATGTTTCGCCTTGGGGGTGCCGATGCAGCCGTTCGCCAGGTGGTGCGTCCTTTTCACAACCGTCTTTGTCGTTCACGCGACGGCACGGGACTACCAGGTGTTCGACGTGGTGGGCGACAGCATCTCCGCGGGCGTCAACCCGGAGTGCGGCGGATACGGATGGGTGAACATGCTGTTCGGCGAATCCGGTTGCTGCCTGCCCGCGACGACCAACGCCCTGACGAACCTCTGGCCCGCGATCACGCGCCACAACAGCGCCGCGGGCGGCTCGAAGGCGCGCGACTGGGCGTGGGCCCAGACGAATCTCATGCAGACGGTCTCCAATCATCACCCCGATCTCGTTGTTGTTTTCATCGGCGGAAATGACGGACTGGAATACGCTCAGGACGGCGTCTACACAGAAGCCGAGCGCGAGGAATACCGGACCAACCTGATCTCCATCGTTCAGCAGCTCCGGAACAACAACCCCATTCCGGACATCGTGCTGGTGAACTATTACGACCTGTTCGACGGATTCAGCACGAACCTTCCGTCCCCCTACGAAGGCTATCGCGTCCTGTCCCCCGCCGTCACCGGCGGCAACGCGATGATTGAAGGGATCGCCGAATCCAACGGATGCTTCTTCGCGGACATTCACTCCCCCTTCATGCACCACGCGTACGGCGAAGCCTTGGGCGACACGCAACATCTCTCCCCCGCCTACGTGAGGATGCCGCTCACGCCTTCGACCTTCGACATTCACCCCGTCACAGCCGGCCATGCCGCAATCTGCGAACACATCTACCGCGTCCTAGCCGAGCTGAAGGAGATTCCCAAGGTCACAGGCATCCAGGGCGCGGACGGACAGATCATGGTCCATTGGCGCAGCGGCATCGGCCAGTCGTACGTGATCCGGCAATCCACGGACCTCCGGAACGGTTTCTCAGCGCTGGCCACGAACATGGGCACGCCCACCCGCAACACCTATACCTCGGCCGTCGAAAGCGCGGGAAGGGCCTTCTTCCGCGTCGAAACCCCCTGAACACAACCCCTTCCGAAGCCCGGAAATTGTTGCTGATTCTTTTTCCAATCCTTGGAAAAATAGGCCCTAGATTTTCCAATGTTTGGAAAATCGGCGGCGGCAGGGAAAGCAAGAAAGGTCGTGAGTCATGTTCGAAGGCGCCTATACAGCAATTGTCACGCCGTTCACCAGGAACGGCGACGTGGATTTTGGAAAACTGCGCGAGCTGATCGAGATGCAGGTCAAGAACGGCATCGATGGCATCGTCCCCGTCGGGACGACCGGCGAGTCGCCGACGCTCGACTACGCGGAGCACGAAAAAGTGGTCGAAACCTGCGTCGAGGTCGCGCGCAAACGGATCAAGGTCATCGCGGGCACCGGCGCGAACTCCACGCGCGAGGCGCTCGAGCTCACGAAGCACGCCAAAGAGGCGGGCGCGGACGGCACACTTCAAGTGACGCCGTACTACAACAAGCCGAACCAGGCGGGGCTGATCAAACACTTCAGCGCCGTCGCGGACCTCGGTCTGCCGACGATTCTCTACAATATTCCCGGCCGCTGCGGCCGCGAGATCGAAGTCGGCACCGTGGCGGAACTCGCCAGGCACCCGAATATCGTCGCGGTGAAGGAAGCCGGCGGCAGCGTGGACCGCGTCAGCCAGACGCTGGCGCGCTGCAAAATCGAAATCCTGTCGGGCGATGACTCGTTGACGTTGCCGATGATGGCGGTCGGCGCGGTCGGCGTCATCAGCGTGGCGACCAACGTGGCGCCGAAACCCGTCGCGGACATGGTGCATGCGGCGCTGAAAGGCGACTGGAAGACCGCCCGCGAGCTGCACCAGAAATATTACCGCCTGTTCACGGACCTGTTCGTCGACACGAACCCCATCCCGGTCAAGGCCGCGATGGCGATGATGGGCCTGTGCGAGGAAGTCTATCGCCTGCCGCTGTGCGAAATGAACGACGCGAACAAAGCGAAAGTGCGCGAGTGCCTGAAGCAGCTGAAGCTGGTATGATTTCCAATTTCCAAATGCCAATTGCCAATTAAAGATGAGCATGAACGCGGAGGAAATGAAGAATCGAACCAAGGCGTTTTCTTTACGCGTCATTCAACTCGTAAAGGCTCTGCCTAAGTCGTCTGTCGCACGAATACTTGGCGATCAACTTCTCAGGTCCGCCACATCTGTGGCCGCGAACTACAGGGCGGCGTGCAAGGGCCGCTCAAGGGCCGAGTTTATTGCCAAGCTCGGGACCGTCGAAGAAGAGGCTGACGAGTGTCAGTTGTGGATCGAGATGATTGGGGACGCCGGCTTGATGCATAGACAACTGCTTGGAGCACTGTTCGGTGAAGCAAAGGAATTGACGGCCATCGTGGCTGCATCACGAAAGTCGGCGTTTCGTAATCGCCATAGAAGCCAGGCGTCGAGGTAGATTGGCCATTGGCATTTGGAGATTGGAAATGAAGAACATCGTCATCGTTGGCGCCGCAGGCCGGATGGGGAAAACGATTATCCGCTGTCTTCAGTCGGGCGCCGTCCACGGGCTGAAACTCAGCGGGGCCGTCGATCTCTGGGATTCTCCGGATCGCGGCAGGGACGCGGGCCTGGCGGCCGGCGGCCGGGAAGCCGGCGTGAAGATCGCGTCCGATCTCGCGGACGTCGCGCCGCAGTGCGATGTCGTGATTGATTTCAGCGGCCACCAGGGAACGTCCGGCAATGCGCCGCGCGTCGCCGACTGGAAGAAACCGCTGGTCATCGGAACCACCGGCCTGACGCCGGAGGAGAAGCGGGTCATCGAGACGGCGGCGGCGAAAATTCCGATCGTGCTGGCGCCCAACATGAGCATGGGCGTGAATCTTCTTTTCTCGCTCGTCCAGAAAGCGGCGGAAGCGCTCAAGGACAAGGGCTACGACGTGGAAATCATCGAGCGCCATCACCGCCGCAAGAAGGACTCGCCCAGTGGGACCGCCCTGGGACTCGGCGAGGCGGCGGCGGCAGGGTTCGGCTGGGACCTTAAGAAAGTCGCCGTCCACGGACGCGACGGACTTGTCGGCGAGCGGCCCGCCGAGCAGATCGGCTTTCACGCCGTGCGCGGCGGCGATATCATCGGCGATCACACGGTACTATTCGCGGCAGACGGGGAGTGCGTGGAGTTGTCGCATCGCGCGACAAGCCGCGACACGTTTGCCATTGGGGCGTTACGCGCGGCCGCGTGGGCGGCCAGTCAGAAGGCCGGTCTGTACACCATGAGGGACGTGTTGGGAGTGTGAGAAGAGATGGTTGATGGGGGATGAATTCATCAACCATGCCTCATCGACAGGAGCTGCTATGGAAGTCGGGCTCAGTCTTGGGTCGAACATCAGCAACCGACTGGACAACCTGAAGGAGGCCAAGCGCCGCATTCTGGCCATGCCCGGAATCCGCTTCCTCGCGCAGTCGTCGGTCTACGAAACCGAACCCGTCGGCGTAAAGCCGGAATACCAGCACCTGGATTTCCTGAACGCGGTTCTGATCGTGGACGGCCCGTGCCCGGCGCACGAATGCCTGGATCACATTCACCAGATCGAGGACGCCATGGGCCGCCACAGAACCCTGGACCGTTTCGCCCCGCGCGCCATCGACATCGACATGATCTACGTCAACGACCAGCACATCGAAAGCGGCAGCCTTGTGATCCCGCATCCCCACTGGAAAGAGAGACGATTTGTCCTCCAGCCGCTGGCGGATGTCCGGCCCGACCTCGTCATTCCGGGCGCCGGCAAGACCGTCAAGGAAATCCTTGCCGCTCTGCCCCCGGCGGAAGAAGTGACTTTATTCGCGCGGGACTGGTAGTTCGTGTTATCTTTCTTCCATGAGCGATAACGTCAAGTGGACCGTGCCGCGAATACGCGCGTTGAAGGGAAAGGGGAAGATCGTATCGCTGACCGCATACGATTTCTCCACCGCCCGCCTCGTGGATGAGGCCGGCATCCATCTCGTGCTCGTCGGCGACTCGCTGGCCATGACCATGCTGGGCTACGAGAACACTCTGCCGGTCACGATGAACGAGATGCTGCTTCACACGGCGGCGGTCGCCCGGGGCGTGAAGAACGGATTGGTCGTGGCGGACATGCCGTTCCTTTCCTACCAGGTCTCGATCGAGCAGGCGCTGATGAACGCCGGCCGCTTCGTCAAGGAAGCCGGCGCGGACGCCGTGAAAATCGAGGGGGGCTCTTCCCGGGCCCCGACAGTCCGCGCGCTGGTCGAGAACGGAATTCCGGTCCTCGGCCACATCGGGCTTCTTCCGCAAAGCATCAACGCCATGGGCGGATTCAAGGTCCAGGGCAAGACAGCGGAAGACGCGCAGCGGATCCTGGACGACGCGAAGGCCGTCGAGGACGCGGGCGCGTTCGCGATGGTGCTCGAGGGCCTGCCCGCGGCGCTCGCCGGCGAGATCAGCGCCGCCGTCTCCGTCCCGACCATCGGCATCGGCGCGGGAGCGAACTGCGACGGGCAAATCCTCGTGGTCCACGATCTGCTCGGCCTGTACGGCGACTTCAAGCCGAAGTTCGTGAAGCGGTACGCCAATCTCGGCCCCGAGGTCCGCAAAGCCCTCGCCGAGTACAGGAAGGAAGTCGAGGGCGGCACTTTCCCGGGACCCGAACACAGCTACTGAACCACGAATGGACACGAATCAACACGAATTCGTCTCAGGTTGTTCCCTTTCTCTTTCGTGTGCATTCGTGTCTATTCGTGGTTGAACAATCATGCAGATCATTCGGACTCCAACGGAAATGCAGAATGCGGCTTTGGCGCTTCGCGCCCAAGGCAAACGCATCGGCTTCGTCCCCACGATGGGCTTCCTCCACGACGGACACGCTTCGCTCATGCGGGTTGCCCGCGAGCATTCGGATGTCCTTGTCGTCAGCATCTTTGTGAACCCGACACA
>CALMZY010000085.1 GCA_937870865.1 uncultured Lentisphaerota bacterium
TGAAATGGTCCTGGCCGACCAGGACGGCTGGGACAGATACGAGGCGGCCAAATGGCTCACCATGCGCCGATGGCTTGAAGCCAATCCCGGCGACGAGCTCGCGAAAGAGGTTCGAGCCATGCTGACCTCGGAACCCGCGCGCTACGCCGCCTACACGCGTGAGTACGTGGGCTGGGGTGTGTTCGCGCTGATGAAGCGGTGATGAGCAGGCCGGCCTGACAGTTCACTCAAGTGAACGCCGAAGGCTGATTTCTGCCATTAGGTGTTCGCGGAAGGATCTATGAGCAAACAGGACGACAGGACGTTGGCATACCAGTACGATGAGATGATTCCCCCGGGAAAGGATTTCCGCAGTCGTGAGGTCGTTGAAGCCTACGACGCCTATCACCGCAGATTCCGGGATATTGAGCAAGAGAATGCGACGCTCATCTCTGCCCTGGGTCTTCAGCCAACCCAAACCATAGCGGACTTTGGCTGTGGAACGGGAGCCTTCGCCCTGCAGGCGGCCCGGTGCTGCGCCAGGGTCCATGCCGTTGATGTATCGCGGGCCATGCTGGACTACCTGGAATGGAAGGCGGGGGCTGAGGGCGTGACCCGTGTGACCTGCCACCACGGCGGATTCCTTACCTATGTACATGAGGATTCTCCCCTCGATGTGATCGTTTCCAGTATGGCCCTTCATCACCTGCCGGATTTCTGGAAACAGAAAGCCTTGCTCAGGCTCAATGCCATGCTCCGGCCGGGCGGGAAGTTGTTTCTTGCCGATGTGGTCTTCTCAGAAAACAACTGCGAGGAAAATATCGCCGGATGGATACGGGAAATGAAGGCCAGGGCAGGTGCAGACGTGGAGGCCGATCTCAAGTCACACCTCTGCACTGAATTCTCAACCTTTGCGTGGATCATGGAAGGCTTGCTTGCGAGAGCCGGATTCCGAATCGACAAGGCCGAGCACACGAAGGGTGTCCTGGCCAAATATTACTGCACAAAGATGGCCTGACCGCGTAACGTGGGTTCTGGAAGAAAAGGAGAAGGAACATGAGACGCTTGTTGAGTGCGGTATTCATCTGCATCGCCGTGAACGCTCTGGCCTTGGACGATACGCCTGCGAATCGCACGGCAGAGGCGGAACGCTATCTGAAAACAACTCCCCCGGAAGCCCTGTTCAAAGATGCGGCCGACCAGATGGCCATGACTCTTCCTCCGGAGAGTCGCAAGGAATTCAAGGACCTGATGACCAAGTATGTGGACATCGCGGCGATCACGAAGGTGATGAAGGACGCCATGGTCAAGAACTTCACGGCAGATGAGCTCAAGGCGCTGGCGGATTTCTATGGATCCCCTGTCGGCCAATCGGCCATGAAGAAATTCGGGGTCTACATGGCCGACGTCTCGCCGGCAGTTCAAGCTGAAATGCTCAAGGCGCATGCCGAAGCCATCAAAGCGCAGGCAGCAGCGAACCGCGAGAAACAAGACCCGGAGAAATGATGGTCACCCCGCTCGGAACGCGCGGCGGGTCCGTCGAGTGTGAAGCGTAAGGGGTCCGGAACGGGGTGGGTCACGGGTGACGGTTGCCATTATACGGACACGCTATCCATTTAACGTTGGCTGAACCAAAGGAGAAGCAATGACCCATGGGAACCTGACTGTCCAGAGCATATCTGAACCTCTCTATCGCGCAAAAGGATGGATCATGTTCGCCGGAGTAATGTCCATCATCCAGGGGGTATTCACCATCTTGAGCATCTGGGGAATCATCATCTGTTGGATTCCTATCTGGATGGGCGCGATTCTCTGCTCTGTATCCAATCACCTGAAGATTGCGTTCGAGACAGAGAACGAACACGAACTCCACGCCTCCATGGGAAAACTCGCAACGTATTTCCGTGTCTTTGGAATCCTTGCGGCTGTCATGATCGCCTTTGCGGTCATCGGGCTTGTCGCGGCACTTGCCATTCCGGCCTTCGTGAGGGCTCGCCACGCTGCCATGGGACAATGAAATGAATCAGCCAGCCATCGGCTCGAGACAATGCCGAATAATCTCCGGAGCGGCGAGCCCCAGCCGTGAGGCAGGCCCGATGAATCCAGGATGGTACGGATATGTTCAACAGTCATAGCACGGACGGATACAGCGGGTCGTTGCCGGGCATAACGCAGAAGACGTTGGTTTTCGGCGACAAGACGCTGATGGTGGAGTTCGCTCTCGGGAAGGGCCGCCAGCTTCCGCTACATGCTCATCCTTACGAGCAGACGGGGTATCTGGTCAAAGGGCATATTCGATTGAAGATCGGCGGCGCTGAGTACGATACGCTTCCGGGCGACTCGTGGAACATCCCCGTGAATGTCGAACACGGTGCGCAGATCCTGGAGGATTCTGTGGCCATCGAAATATTCTCTCCCGCGCGGGAAGACTACTTGCCGAAGAAGGGTGGGAACACTGAACGTCGAACGCCGAAGTCTGGGTTCTGACTTCTGCTCTCTGGCCTCTATCCATTCGTGTTCATTCGCGTGAATTCGTGGTTGCCGTTCAAGGCGTTTCGAGGACGATTGGCTATGAGAACGGAAAGATCAGGAACACGGCCACATCCCAGGCCGTGTGGCTGACGGCGTTGAGGAGGATGGAGTCGAAGCGGATGTAGAGCCAGCCCCAGAAGACGCCGCAGACGAGGGCGGCAAGGAGCAGCATGGGGTTTCCGCTGCCGGCATGGATGCCGGCATAGATTGCGGCGGTGAGGATCCAGCTGGGGAGCCGGCCGATGCGCGCCGCGAGGGCGCGCTGTACGTAGCCGCGCCAGAAATACTCCTCACCCGGGCCGATCACCAGCGTCATCAGCAGCCAGACACGCCACGGCGAGATGCCGGCTTTCAGGTTGTAGACTTCCACGATGCTGTTGGCCGAGAGCGGCAGGAACTTCCTCGAGAGGATGTTGCCGACGTAGAAGATGAAGTACAGAACGACGGCGGAAACGAGTCCGATCGCGATTTTCTTCGGGATGCGATGGCGAAGGTCTTCGAGGACGAAGTTGCGGTAGCGATGACTCTTGATGGCCGACCACGCGATCAGAATCACAAGGTTCAGGGACATCCACCACCAGAAGTCGAGCGGGCCGATGGATTTGCGCATGAACAACGTGCCAAACAGAACAACCGCGCCCAGGATGATGGCGATCACAAGAGCCTCCTTGCGATGGCGTGAAGAATCAACGAGACGGTACAAAGCAGGCCGAAAGCCAGGTTCAGTTGCGCCGTCGCGCCGTCCAGCGCAACGAAGTCGTGCGGCTGTTTCGGCGCGGCGCGGTTCAACGCCCGGCGCCAGCGCGTGACGGCCATCGGCAGGGCAAGCCCCGTGATCAGGAACGATCGAGGCATGACTCCCAGCACGATGTAGGCGGCAACCAGCGCGAACGGGCCGAAGACGAGCAATCCGTAGTAGATCAGCGAGCCGCGATCGCCGAGCATCGACGCCATCGTGCGGATATGCTTGCCGGTGTCGCCGCCGATGTCGCGCCAGTTGTTCGCGTGGAGGATACCGACGACGAGCATGGACATCGGCACAGCCCAGACGATGGGGAGCCACGCCGTCGAACCGGTTTGAACCGTCCATGCGCCGAGCGCGCCGAGGATGCCAAAATCGAGAAACACCGCCAGGTCGCCGAGTCCATGGTATTTCAGCGTGACCGGCTTTCCGGTGTAGAAGATTCCGACCGCGAGCCCGATGAGCCCGATCCAGAGGACCGGCCGGCCGACGCGCCAGACGATGTACAGCCCGATCAGCGAGGCGACCGCGATCAGAGCGATCGCGCCTTTCATCACCTCTCCGGGCGTGAGCAATCGCCGGACCACCGCGCCGCTGACCGGTGTCGTTTCAACATCCAGTCCCTTGCGAAAGTCCTGCACGTCATTCAGCATATTCGCCGCCGAATGCAGGATCATCATGGCCAGCAGGGAAAGCAGGAACAGGAGCGGATCGAAGCGCGCCCCACCGGCCACCACGGCCGCCGCGGCGCCGAAGATCACGGGCGCGGCGGATGCCGAAAGGGCAAACGGGCGGATCGCGACAAGCCATTTCCGGAATGCGGATGTTTCGTCGTGCGAGTCCATCAAGGTACCGCCCCAGAGGGTAATGCAACCGGCAATTCCTTTCAACAGGCAAGCGATACAGGGCGGTTGCTTGTCCGCCGCCGCTTGTATTTAATAAAGAGGAAGACGGGAGAAGCGCTCGCGCCACCGTGTCATGAATCTGATTCTCATCGAAGCCTCTGAAGTGGACGTGCAGGGGAACGCCGTACTCACGGGAGCCCGCGCGCGTCACATCCACGACGTCCTCGGTGCGAAACCCGGAACATCGATCCGCGTCGGCGTGGTGAACAGTCTCCGGGGCCGGGGGCTTGTGCAGGAGGTGACGGACAGCCGCGTGGTGCTCCATTGCGAATTCACCGAAGCTCCGCCGCCCGCGCCGCGGATCGCTCTCCTCCTGGCCCTGCCGCGTCCCAAGGTCATGCGGCGGCTGTGGGCGCAGTTGTCGGCCATCGGCGTCGGGCGGATCATCCTCACGAACGCGGCCAAGGTCGAGCGCGCGTATTTCGATTCTCATGTGCTCAAGCCCGAGGTCTACCGCCCGTACCTGATCGAAGGCCTCCAGCAAGCGCAGGATACGGCCGTGCCGGAGGTGTCCATCCGCAAGCAGTTGAAGGTGCTCATTGAAGACGAACTCGATATCCTCTTCCCGTACGGCGGCCGGCTTCTCGCCGACACGTCCACATGGCACCGGGTTCGCGACCTCATGTTCAACGATCCCAACATGCGGCTCCTCGTCGCCGTCGGCCCGGAAGGGGGCTGGACGGATTACGAGCGGGACCTCTTTCAGCGGCATGGATTCAAGCCCGTCTCCATGGGCCCGCGCACGCTGCGCGCCGACACTGCTTGCGTTTCCATCCTCGCGATGCTGAATGAAGCCATCACCGCCGGCTGACGCGGCTTAACCGGCTTCCGCTTCTTGCGACTCGCCCTCCTGTTCCTCGTCAATCCGGCAACAGGGGAACTGGCCTCGAATCTTGAAGTTGAAGTACTCGCCTTTCCGGCCGCTGTAGAGCAGGCCTTCATAACAGCCGCGCGGCACGCCGTAATACTCATAGCCGTAGCCGCTCCGGAAAATCAGCGTCAACGTGCCGCTCGATTCCTGGTAGCAGACGCTTTCGAAAAGGCCGGAATCCGCGGTCGGTACCATCGTTTCGCCTACGGGTCTGGCAACCTGGTCCCCGGCGGCAATGCCGTACCAAGCCCACGTCACAATCAGCAAACCACCCAGCAGAACATGCCATTTCTTCATCGTTTCCTCCTTGGCGGGACGGGCGAAATGCCGGTCCCCATATACAGAAAGAAACGAGAGGGACGGTTTTCCGGCGAAAAATGAAAAAAGATGAACCTTTTTTCTGAAGGTGTGCCCATTGATCCCGTGTTCAGACAAACGGCCGAAAAGCAGTTCCCAGCAGGCCTTCGATCGCGGGCTCGACGTTCCAGAACTGTTTCAGTTCGACGTATTCCCGCGCCGCGTCGGCATTTCCCGGTTCCTGCGTCCGCTCCGCGCGGATCAGCAGGTTCTTGGGGGTGGCGTCTGCCGACACGAATTCGACGACCTGCGTGCGGTAGCCCATGATCTGGAGCGCGAGCGCGCGGAAGGTGTCGGTCAGGATGTCCGCGAGCCGCTCGCGCAGGATGCCGTGGCGGAGCACGGCGGTGAAGTGCGGCGACTTGATCTTGTGATGCAGCTCATGCTGACAGCAGGGCGCGGCGACGATCGCGCGGCTGTTCGAGAGGATGCCCTTCGCGATCGCCTCGTCCGTGGCTGTGTCGCACGCGTGCAGGCTCAAAACCAGGTCAGGCGGATTCGCCGGCCGGAACGCGCCGATGTCCGCGACATGAAACGAGAGATCGCTCCAGCCGAGCTGGTCGCGCAGGGCGAGGCACTTCTCGATGACCTCCCGATTCCTGTCGATTCCCGTCAACGTGGCGCGAATCCTGCGCGAGTGCACGAGCACGTGATGGAGCGCGAACGTGAGATAGGCGCTGCCGCATCCGCAATCGAGAATCTCCAGCGGCCGAGGAAGCCTTGCCGGAACAAGCGGTTCGTCGCCGGTGCTCCTCACCACAAGCGGCTCGACCAGGCCGATGAACGCGTTGATCTGTCGGAACTTGGCCTGCATGGACGGCCGCACCTCGCCGCGTTGGTTCTTGATGCCGATGGCCTCGAGAAACGAGTCCGGCCCGTCGGCGGGAAGCGGGTAGTCCTTCGTCCGGTTATGCGGCAGAGCCTGCGCCGGCCCGGCCACGGAGGGCGCGCCTTTCGAGATCAGCACGCGGCCCTTGCGCGTGATCCGGATATGCAGGTCGCCGTCGGCGGTCTGGACGTGAATTTGGGTGAACGGCCCGGCCAGCAGGTCGTCGAACTGCCGGGGCCACTCCCTCTCTCGGAAATTCCGCACGTTGTTCTTTCCGCCGCCGGAGTACGTGACCTGGATGCAGCGGTCCGACCGGATCTCCACGGGGCGCGCGACAATTTTTTCCCAGGGCGGTTCGGCGGCGCCGGCAGGCGCGGAGAGGGTGAGCCGGCGGAACGCGGCGCCGATTGCGGCTTCGCGGACCATCGCCTGCCAGTTATCTGAGTGGGTCGAGGACATGTGCGGGGAGCCTAGCACAGCGCGCATGGGGGAACAATGGCATGGCGTGAGCGTGGTTGCCGCGCCGCGGGGCTGCGCGATCGTATCTGTAGCCGTCGCCCTGTGGGCGACGTGGGGCACAGGCCCGCAGTCACAACCCGCTTGGACCGTGAGATGCCGCCTTGCCATCACCGCGCGGGCCACAGGCCCGCGGCTACAGGTGGAGCGATGGAAGTGGAGCGGCCGACGTGGAATTTGGCCCTCTCGTCTGCTACCATGAACGCCATGGTCGTACCATCGTATCCAGTCGAACTCGAGCAGTGGTGGCTGGACCAGGCGAGGAATCTCACGGGAATCCGCGAGATGGCGCCGTGCCTGGCATCGCTCGAGAAGGACGCGGAACGGCTCAGCGATCTGTTTACGCTCGAGCGTGCGCCGCGGTTCGGCGAGTACGCGCGGGACGGGCGCATGCTGTTCGCGTACGGGCTGTTTTTTTTCCCGCAGACGTTCGTCCGCGTCCAGCTCGTGCTCGACGAACTGGCCGCGCGCTGTCCGCCGTCTCTCCCGCCCCGCCGCATCCTGGATCTCGGCTGCGGGTCCGGCGCGGCATCGTTTGCCGCGCTGACGCATTTTCGGGAAGCGCCGGTCGAGGTGCTGGGGATCGACGCGTCGGGTGCTTTTCTCGACATCATGAAGCGGGTGTTCGAGGGCGGGCGCGCGTTGTGGCCGGACGCCACCCTGCGGACGCAGGAAAGCGATATCCTTTCTTTCAAGGGGGACGGGCCGTGGGACCTGGTGCTTGTCAGCTTCGCGCTGAACGAGGCGATGGAGTCGCGGCCGGACGACGAAGCGCGGGCGTGGCTGCGGCGGTGGCTGGACCGGTTGTCGGACGGGGGCAGGCTGGTGATTCTGGAACCCGTAAGCCGGACGACGAGCGAGCGGCTGGAGCGGCTGCGGGATTGGGTGGCGGAGGAGAAGCTGGCGCGGATCGTGGGGCCGTGCCTTCATCACGCGCCCTGTCCTCTCCTTGGGAAAGCGGATGTCTGGTGTCACGAAGTCCGGCGGTGGCGCATCCCGGAAACGCTGGCGATTCTCAACCGGCGGTTGCATCGGTCGATCGAGGACCTGAAGTTCAGCTACATCGCGCTGGAGCGGTCGGACGCTCCGGCGCCGGACGCGGCGGGGCCGGAGTTGTTCCGGATGATCGCGCCGATGCGGAAGCTCAAAGGCAAGCTGGTCACGGCTGGGTGCGCGGCCGACGGCGGCGCGAGGACGTACGAGATGCTCTCGCGCGGCTTGAATCGCGAGGAAGAGGACGCATTGACGGCGCTCGAGCGGGGCACTGTTTTGAGGGCCGCAGATCTCAAGCCGCTCGCGGACGGCAGGACTATGCGCGTCGGCGGCATGGAACGAGTGAAGTGACGAGGTCAACGGAAAGAAGGGCGCCCGCAGAACACGCAGATGGACGCAGAAGGAAGGCGGGGATGCGTGAACCACGGATGGACACGAATGAACACGGATGGAAGCGGGGGCTACGCCGGGTTGAGAAGGCGTGGGTTGATTCATAACGGCGAAGATGAACCGCGGATTTCGCGGATGGCGCGGATGGAAGAGGGGGCTTCGCCTGATGGTAAGGGCGTGAGGGTTGTTAAGGCGAGGACGAGTCACGATTCCTTCTGACCGCTGACCTCTGACTTCTGATCTCTGTCTGAAAGAGGGGGCTTCGCCAGGTGGTAAAGGCGGGAAGATCTTAACGGAGAGTCTACCCGCCGTGGCGGGGCGCGCTGTCATTCGTGGTCAAAATCCGAGCTGTGCCGTTTCCGAATTGAATCGCGAGGCGGGAAATGGTATCGATCCCAAATGCTGCGCAAGTTGTTTTCGCTGTTCTTCCTCTGCCTGTTGCCGCATTTCTCGGCGGCGGTGTTGTATTCCAATGTCCTCGCGAACCCGGGTTTCGAGAGTGGTACGTCAGACACGATTTGTGACGGCTGGACCCGTTTCGGCAATGGGTTCCGTTACGATAAAACGGGCGCGCACGGGGGGTCGTATGTGCTGGCGGCGTGGGGCAACTGGTGGCCGGCGAGTCCGCCGGCGTGGAATGGATCCGGGGCGTATCAGGAATACCCCGCAAGCCGCGGTCAGATATGGGAGGCGTCGGTGTGGGCGCTGGCAGAAACGCCCATTACGGGGCGTCAGTTCGCGGCGGTCAACATCGAGTTTCACAACGCGGCGGGGCAAACCATCTTCACCGCCTCGTCGCTGGACCGGATCACCAACTCGATGCCGACCGGGCAATGGCACCCGTTGAAGGTGCGGGCACGCGCGACGCTCAACACGGCGAGCGTTCGGATTATTCCGATCATCCTGCAGTCGCCGGACTTCGAGGGTGGGGCGGCGTGGTTCGACGACTGTGCGCTGTACACGGTGCCGACCAATTTCATCCGCTTTGCGGACCGCGACTGGATCGTGCTGGACCAGTGGTCGACCCCGGGCGACAACTACTACTCCACGAATTGCGTGAGCGTGGACACCAACGGCTGGCTGCACATGGAGCTGAAGAAGATCAACGGCGTGTGGCACTGTCCGTTCATCGAAGCGACCCAGTCGCTCGGCTTCGGCGATTATCGCTGGCATGTCGGGAACAAGCTGGAGCGGATCGACTCGAACCTGGTCGTCGGCCTCTTCACCTACGCGCAGGAATCGGTGTTCAACACGAACCACAACGAGGTGGATATCGAGGTCAGCCGCGCGTTTGAGGGCACGGAGACGAACTGCCTCGTGTACACCGTGCAGCCCTACAACATCCCGGGCAACAGCTACTCGCATCCGCTCGAAACGACGAACGACCTGACGACGCACCGGTTCGTCTGGCGGCCGGACCGCGTGGACTGGCAGACCTACTACGGGCATACGCCGGAACCGGAAAACGCCGATCAGTTCATCGCC
>CALMZY010000086.1 GCA_937870865.1 uncultured Lentisphaerota bacterium
CCGCCATCCTGCACGCCGCCGCGTTCGACGGCATCACGATCGCGCCGGCGCGCTTGAGCGCCGCGGCGACCTTTGTCTCGTTCTGCGGATCCTCGGGCGTGCCCGTCACGGAGCACACCACGGCGACCTTCCGGACGGCTTCGCGGATCACCGGCGCCAGTTCCGCCGCCGGGTTCATGTTCGATCCGTAGCCGAGAACGACGTCGAGCAGAATGACGGCGGTCGCGGGATCTCCGGCCTCCTCGGCGATGCGCTTGTTGCGCAACGTGTAATCGATCATCGGATGCGGGCGGCCGACGGTGAACTCGTCCTCGCCGAGATCGACGACCGAGTGCTTCTGGCTCTTCAGCGAATCCTTCAACGGCTTCGACTTGCCAGTGGGCGCGTTGGAGTAGACATCCCTCAGCATGCCGCCGAAGATGATCTGCGCCTCGGCGCAGAACGTCCCGCCGCTGAACAGCCCGCGGACGAACTTCTGGCCCTTCCTGCGCTTGGCCGCCAGTTGCTTCGCCTGTCTGGAAATCTCCGCGTCGCGCGTGGCCAGTTTCTTTACGGCCGTACCGGGATTCTCGCCCTTCGACAGGGCGACGGCCATATGCGCCGCTTCCTCCAAGGTCGCGGGGCCGGCCTTCGAATCCGCGCCGATGAACATCTGCACGACAGGCTTCTGGATCGTCTTGATGATCTTCTCGATGCGATTCAGCACGTCCTTGTGCGGCGGCTTCGAGACGAGCAGGATGACGCTCGTGTCCCTGTCGGAAGCCAGCGCCTTCAGCCCCTCGATGAACATGATGCCGCCGACGTCTTTCTTCACGTCGCGCCCGCCGGTGCCGATGGCCTGCGAGATACCGGCGCCTTCCTTGGAGATGATCGTGCTGACTTCCTGGAGGCCCGTCCCGGCGGCGGCGACGATGCCGATGCCGCCGCGGCGGACGACGTTCGCGAAGGCGAGGGGGACGCCGTTGATGATCGCCGTGCCGCAGTCGGGCCCCATGACGAGCAAGCCCTTCTTCGCGGCGAATGTCTTGAGCTCGACCTCCTTTTCAAGAGGAACGTTATCGGAGAACAGCATCACATGAAGGCCTTGCTCGAGCGACTGCATCGCGACATCGCCGGCGTAGCGGCCCGCGACGGAGATCATCGCCAGGTTCGCCCCGGGAAATACTTTGAGGGCGTCGCCAAGACTTGTCGGAAGAATGCCGCCCGCGGCGGCCGTTTGCTTCGTTGCGCCCTTCAGCAACCCATCGACCTTCGAGATGGCATCCGCCGCGGCCTTCCCGTTGTCCGCCTTGACCGCGATCACGAGATCCGTATCGGCGGTTTTCTCAAACTGGCTGGTGAGCAGGCCGGAGGCGTGAAGGATGGACTTGTTGGACTTCGTGCCCATGACCACGGCGGCATCGATTACGCCGGGCATCGCGGACAGCTCTTTTCCGACGCGCATCAAGGTCACGGAGTCGAAGTACGCGCCGCGCTTGATCTGACCGGAAACGATCACGTTAATACCTCTTAACCGTCATCACGAATCCCGTCAACAAATCTGCGCCGGACGTTTCGCCGGCGGCCATAATCCGTCGTGTCTTTAGCGCCAGTTCCGCGCTTGGGCTGCGGGACAGCGCCGAGACAAAAGCCTGCATGTGCTCGGTGACCCGCCCGTCATGAGCCAGCTCCAGGAACGAATTGGACAGCAGATTGTCTCCCTCAGCCGCCGCAAGAAGCCGCTTGGCCAGCGTGCGCCGGCTTTGCCCGGTCAGAAGCCGAACCACATTCAGCCCGATGAGCATCCCGGCGATGAAATCGTCGCCGCTCGGCGTGAGTCCCAAACCACAGCCGGCCAGCTTGCGGGCGCCGGATGCTGTGAACATTCGCGCTGTTCCATCCTTCATGTGTGCGACGAACGCGCGGTCGAAAGCGGTGCGAAAGTGTCGTTCGCGCCGGGCATCAAGCAGGAACGCCAAGCTTTTGGGGTGAGATTCCACGGCGAGAATTTCTTCAACTATTTTCAGATTTGTCCGGAAAACACCCCGGCTCGTTTCTTTCTCTATATGAAGGAGGGAACCATATGATTGCGTTGCGCTGAGTAATAATCGCCTGTTGGCGAATACAAATGAATAGCGGTCGACGCGAAGACTCCTGGTCGAACTGCGGGGGGCGGTGTCTGGGCAAGCGCAACCAGATGAGGGCTTGAACTGGACGCGATCTTGGGATGGGGGGGTGGGTGTTCGAGGGAAACCCGGGACAAGTTCACGATCAAAGGGGGTGAGGTCACCGACGACGATATTCACGGGGCCGGCGCCGACGTCTGGGGTGACGAGGGTGATCAGGCGCCGGCCGTCCGTGAAGTTGACGGCGTGCCGGAAGCAAGAATGAAGCTGGTATGTTCCGTTCCGGACTTCATCACCGATACTGAGGATCCTCATGGCGATCCTTTGCTTCCGGACTGTTCCGCTGAGCTGCAAAACTTGCCGAAATCCTACGGACTCAAGTGTCCGCAAGTCGGTGAATTCAGCCTGCCGCATCAGGTCCGTCGAGGACCATGGTGGCGGCGACTTCAGCGGCCTTATCGTTGTCCTTCGTCGAAAAAATGAAAGTCATTCTTTCGCCGATCTTCGAGCTTGTTCCGTACACATTCTCCAAGTCCACGCCATTCTGCTTCATTTTCTTCGCGACCGCGGCCAGTGAACCGGGTCGATTCCAGAGGCGGAGAAGGATTACATCATTTTCCCGGACCTGAAAGCCCTTGGCCTGAAGCGTTGCCTTTGCCTTCTCGTTGTCGCTTGTCAGAAGGCAGAAGGTAGCTTTGTCGTCGGCGGCATATGCGCAGAAGTGCTCAATATTCACACCTTTACCGGCCACAGCGTCTGTGATTTCAGCAAGTGTTCCCGCCTTGTTGTTTGCGGTGACCACGAGTTCCGTTTCCCTTGTTACCTTTTCCATGCCTGTTTCTCCTGTTCTGAGTTGGTTGCCGCGCGCTGTGTCGAATGATCATTGCTTACGGCTGGTGTGACAAGGGTAATCGGTTAATCCGCCGCCGAAATGCTAAGGCCTATCCGGAAACTTCTGTAGACTGCGGCGTGCGTCACGGCCATGATAAGTGTTCGGCTGGCTCTTAAGCAGGGTAGAACACCATCCCGTAGTTCTTTTCGTCTCCGCTCTCGTGCACGACTTCGACTTCGCCTTGGACGGCCATCCCGAGCGTGGGCTTTGGGATCTTGAGCTGGCCGGTGACGCGGATACCGTTTTCGAGCTCGACGATGCCGAGCGGCAGCTTGACGACCATGAAGTCCGCCGGCGGGTTGTGAAGGAATGTGAACGTGACCAGCTTGCCCCTCCGGGGGAGCGGCACCGCGTCGAATTCGTTGTGTTCGTTCTCGCCGCATTTCTTGCACACCATGCGGTAAGGGTAGTGGAGCTGTCCGCATTTTCGACATTTGTATCCGAGGATTTCCATGTTCAGTCCTCCCTCACGAAGGTCAGGCACACCACGTTGTTGCCGAAGCCGCCGAAGTTGCAGGTGAAGCCGACCT
>CALMZY010000087.1 GCA_937870865.1 uncultured Lentisphaerota bacterium
GTTCGGCAAGGCCGACAAGGGCGTCACGGACAAGCCGATCGAGCACAACCTCCTCGATAAGGCCCGCGAGCTCGCGGGCGCGGACCTCGAGGCGGCGTTGATGATCAACGGCAAGCTCGAGCGCCAGAACAAGGTCACCGAGATCAAGACCGCACTGGACGCCAAGATGAAGGAAGCGTTTCCGGACCTCGCGCCCGAGAAATTCCGTCAGATTTTTGACGCGCTGGAGATCGAAACCGTCCGCCGCCTTGTGCTCGAGAAGAGGCATCGCATCGGCGGCCGCGGGTTCGACGAACTCCGCCCGCTGGATGCCCAGGTGGGCGTCCTCCCGCGCACGCACGGCTCATCGCTGTTCAGCCGCGGCGAAACGCAGGCCATGGCCACCATCACGCTTGGGACCGGCGACGACGTCCAGGAAATGGACGGCCTGACCGGCGGTCCGGACCAGAAGAAGTTCATGCTTCACTACAACTTCCCGCCCTACAGCGTCGGTGAAGTCGGCCGCCTCGGCAGCACCGGCCGCCGCGAAATCGGCCACGGCGCCCTCGCGGAGCGTTCGCTGGCGCAGGTCATGCCCGCGGACTTCCCGTACACCACGCGCGTGGTTTCCGAGATCATGGAGTCCAACGGCTCGTCCTCCATGGCAAGCATCTGCGCGGGCTGTCTCGCGCTGATGGATGCCGGCGTGCCGATCCGCAAGCCGGTGGCCGGAATCTCCATCGGCCTGTTCACCGCGCCCGGCAAGTCGGACCTTGTGGTCGACATCATCGGCTCCGAAGATCATTGCGGCGACATGGATTTCAAGGTCGCTGGAACGCGCGACGGCATCACCGGCTTTCAGGTCGACCTGAAGCTGCGGGGATTGCCGTGGGACATGGTTCAGGGAGCGTTTGAAAAGGCCCGCGCGACGAGGCTTAATATCCTCGACTACATGCAGGGCATCATCGCACAGCCGCGCACCGAACTGTCCGAGCACGCGCCGCGGATCACCGTGCTGAAGATCAACCCCGAGAAGATCGGCGCGCTGATTGGCCCGGGCGGCAAGAACATCCGCCGCATCACCGAAACCACCGGCACACAGATTGACATCGAAGACGACGGCACGGTCCGCATCTTCAGCGCCGACAGGAAGGCGATGGATGCGGCAGTGCAGGAAGTCGGCTACCTGACGGCATCCGCGGAGGTCGGAAAGATCTACCACGGCACGGTCACCGGCGTGAAGGAGTTTGGCGCATTCGTCGAAATCTTCCCCGGCACGGAAGGCCTCGTTCATATCAGCGAGCTGGCGAATTTCCGGGTCAAAAAGACCGAGGACATCTGCAAGGTCGGCGACCAGATGTGGGTCAAGTGCCTCAACGTCGAAGAGAGCGGAAAGATCCGCCTCAGCCGCAAGGCTGCGTTGGAGGAGAAGGACGGGCCCGCGAAGGAATAGCTTCGCGGAATGTCTAGTGACGAAGCACGAATGACTAATGAATGACGAATGCTCCAGTGCCTCTGCGCATTTCGGGCATTCGTCATTGGTCATTCACTCGTCAGTAGTCATTCGCCATTAGTCATTGCGGCGCACCATGAATCCCACGCTCGCCCTAAGGAAAAGAGCGGCAAAGGTTCTGCAGGGCCTCCGAGCCGCCTACCCCGATGCGGGGTGTGAGCTGGTGTTCTCGAATCCGCTGGAGCTGGCCGTAGCGGCGATCCTGTCCGCGCAGTGCACGGACAAGCGCGTCAACCTGGTCACGCCGGCGCTGTTCAGGAAATACCGGACCGCCGCGGATTGGGCAAAGACTCCCCAGGACGTCCTCGAGAGCGAGATTCGATCCACGGGATTCTTCCGCAACAAGGCAAAGAACATTCGAGCCTTGTGCGCGGAGTTGGAGAAGAACCACGGCGGCAGGATTCCCGATGATCTGGATGTCTTGATCACCCTTCCGGGCATCGGCCGAAAAACCGCCAACCTCCTGATTGCCACCGCCTACGGCAAGCCCGGCATCATTGTCGACACTCACTTCCGCCGCTTGTCGCAACGTCTCGGACTTACGAAGAACGACGACCCGGACAAGATCGAGTTCGATCTGAAGGCTCTTCTGCCCGAGAAAGACTGGAGCGACTTCTCCCATTGCATGGTCTTCCATGGTCGGCGGTGCTGTTTCGCGCGCAAGCCGAACTGCCCCGGCTGCCCGGTGAAAGACCTCTGCCCCTCCGCCGGGAAGACCTGATCCGGCCGTCCCGTAATCAACTGAACATCCCGATTGAAAAGGGACTGCGCAATCGGAACGTGGTTTTTCTTGTTTGCAGCAGCCAGTTTCTGGTAAGCAAGGGTGTATGAAGCCCGTCATGCAAGTGATGGCCTGTTTGTTACTGCTCGTTTCCCCCCTCGCTTTCGCCGCAGACTCCGATGTTCAGAATCTCATTGAGAACGGCGGCTTCGAGCAGTCGCTTTCCGAAGAAAGCGACTTACCGGCCGTGTGGGTGCCCTTCAGCAGCAAGAGCACGGTACTCGGGATTACCAACGCCGCCGCGTACAGCGGCGAGAAGAGCCTGAAGCTCTCCGGGCAGGAAGTTCCGAATGCTTTCCAGGGCGTCAACTTCATCATGCCCGTTACCGCCGGCTCCCGGTACACATTCAGCGGATACGTGCTCAATGACAAGAAGAACCCCTTGAAGGGCACCGCCCACGGCATGCTCGTGATCGAATGGAAGGCCTCCAACAACAAGGAGGTCGCTCGAACGCTGAGCAAGCTGTGGGATTCAGGTCTTTCGAGGCTGCGATGGGAGCGATTTTCGATAGACAACATGGAGCCACCCAAGGATGCGGTAACCGCGATCTTCGGCATCCACTACTGCGAAGGCAAGGACGGGGCCAAGGGATCGTTCTTCATTGATGAAGTGACGTTGATCGAGAAATAGCCCCGAAACACCCGGACCGCTCCGGAATCCCCTGGCGCACGCGCTTTTGCAGCATCCGAACGGCTCTTCCATGACCCTCTTTTTCTTGACCTGCCGCGCCAATAGGAGATATTCACCTATCTTGTGTGCACACACCGAACATCGCGGTTCGTAGCCCTCCTTTTCGTAACTGCCTTGCCCTTTCTTTGCCGGGCTGAGGACCCGTATAAGAGCGTTGAGACCGCGGATCTCCTGAAGACGCCCCAGAAATACTGGGCGCGGCCCATCGTCTTCAAGGACACGCTGGTGGAACTGCCCAAAAACGCCAGGGTGGAGATCGAGAACAAACGGTATGCGGAATTCTCCACCCGGAACGTCGGAGCCTGCTATGCCTCCGTCGATCTTCTCCCGGCCATGAGCAACCTGGCTGTGAACAGCGAATACCTGTTTTCCGGCACCGTTTTCCAGCATCGCGGCCGCTACGTGCCCGTCATTCAGTCCTGCACGCCCGCCATCGATTCGCAGAAGTTGTCGAAGGAACTCCGGGCCGTGGCCGAGGAAACGCCGGAAAGCGTGACCAACGAGTCCGTTCGTTCCATGGCCGCCGTGATGGCCGCCGTGCAGAGCGCGCAATTGGCCTACGCGAAGGAAAAGAACATCCCGCTTTGCCAGTTGTACGACCCGGCCTCCGAACACTTCATCAAGGCGATGGACATCGCGCGCACCGCCATCTACAACTCCGAACAGAAGCACAACACCGCGTCCGCGGAAATTCTTGCGCAGTATCTGACCACCATTATCGCCAAGCAGTGCGCCACGGGAGCCGTGACCCAGACCGCGCCGGCCGTGGAGACTCCACCGGCCCCCCAACCCGCGCCCCCGCCGGCAATGCTGGCGCAGGGACCCCTTGCGGCGCCGCAAACAAACACCGCTCCTCCGAAGCTTTCCTGGAGCGAGCGCCGGGCCCTGGCTCGCGCCGAAAAAGAAGCGGCGCGTCGGGAGAAAGAGAAGCTCGAGGCTGAAAAGGCGGCGGAAGAAGCCGCGCGCAAGGCTGCCGCGGCCGTGCCCATCCCCCCTCCCCAAACTCCTGAACAAGTCGCGGCGGGACCTGAAACTCAGCCGCCAACCCACGCGATTCAGCCGACGGCCACTCCTCCCGCGGAACCGGCGACGCCGTCATGGTTCCAGCGATGGAAGTTGGAAAGAGAGAAGGAGGCGGCGCTCAAGGCCGAGGCGGAGCGTATCGAAAAGGAAAACGAGGAAGCCGCCCGAAAACTGGCTGCCGACAGAAAGGCCGAGGAGAAGCGCTTGGCCGAGGAAAAGAAGGCCGAAGCGCAGCGACAAGC